>JAADHM010000195.1 GCA_013151855.1 FCB group bacterium
ATTGTCCCAAAACTACCCCAACCCGTTCAATCCCTCTACGATAATCGCATTCAATCTACCACGACGGTTACATGTTTCCCTTACCATCTTCGATTTACTTGGACAAAAGGTAGTGGAATTAACCAATAAGATATATCCGGCAGGTAGTCACCAAATCGCTTGGGATGGTACTTCGACGGGCGGTCAACGCGTTTCGACCGGCATTTATTTCTACCGTCTGGTAGCCGGAGACTACATCAATACAAGGAAAATGCTATTGCTGAAATAGAATTTTTAATATATATATTTTTCAGGTAGGCAAGCCTTTTCGGCTTGCCTATGTTCTTGTTACTTAACAATAAGTGAATTGTAGGAACGGATATAGAATCCACCGCAAGCAGGCATGTTGAAAAACCATCATATTTAGCATTGGTTTACAAATTTTATTTTTAATTTCGTGGTTGGCGGACGCCCTCGTCTGCTACTGACAAAGTAGGATATGCCTTACTATCTTTTTACATAATCTTGTTGATAGAATCACATCCCTTGGCAGTTGTTATTTATCTTGACAAAAGGAAATAAAATATCTATAATTAAGTAGAAGCTAATCTCCACCTTTGATAATTGCAATCTTATAACCCTCACCTCTAAAAAGTAGTATAAGTTAGTTTATTTATACTATTTTTAATCCCACTCTCGAAAATATTTTTATCTGCCTTGGTTTTAACATTAAACATGGAGGAGTTTATATGGAGTTGAGGGGTTCGCTATAAAACGGTAGGAACCGGAAAATAGTGAATCAAAAAGCGGGCGCATTCCGCAAAACAGAAAAACGTCAAGACATAGCGGCTAAAGGGAGACCATAATGATTTTTTCCACGTCAAAAAGAGATGTTCATGGATGAATCATCCTTTGTAACCTATCTATTTACAGGATGTTAAAGACACACTTATCATTCCTGTGATTCTTTTTGACCCCAAAATCAATGGTTTCAATTTTAGCCAAACAAAGTCTGTAATACGATTACCCGGCGGTAAATTACCGTCGGGTTTAATTTTAGCCTATAAATTATAGGTTTATCCCTATAATATCTTACTTTATGGCCTTTGTACCCATATCTTTACCAGAGAATCAAAGCGCAAAAACAGCACATAAGTCACTATTGGTCAATAACATACTATCTTTGGGGCAGTTCTTTTCTTGGGGTGGCATTTTTCTTGCACAAATACCGGTTAAAACACAAGAAACTATTGTAAATAGGACGGAACGTTATGAAAGTGAAATTTGTTTTAACTATGGATGATGTAGTTGTGGGGGATAAAAATATTGACCGGGTTATTCTTGATTGGGAAACACAAATCGAGCAACAAGAAATTTTAGAACTCTCCCAGCAATGGATTACTTCGAAAAATTTTTTAACGAGCAGAATGGAAGGATTAACTCGTGTGGGGGAATCCTCTTTGACCATTGAGCCGATAGAAGAGAATGAAGATGTTGAATGGTGAAATATTAACACAAATAAAAGGGCTTGCCGATCAAGCCTCTCAAAAAGCTGATGAATATTCGGGAGTTATTAGCTCTGTTCAGCAGTTGATTGTTAAGCATTTTGGCCAGAATGGGCTTTATGCGGCTTATATTGTCTTAGCGGTTTTAATCCTTTTTATTGTCTCCCG
Source organism: FCB group bacterium (assembly GCA_013151855.1). Taxonomy (GTDB): domain Bacteria; phylum Zixibacteria; class MSB-5A5; order GN15; family FEB-12; genus JAADHM01. The sequence continues at coordinate 1,653 of JAADHM010000195.1, forward strand.
ACTGGGAAAACTCGCCTTTTCCACTGTTAAATATCTGGTTATTCCTTCTGTTGCCTTGGCTTTTATCGGCAGTTTATTCGTTAACCAATCTTTCGTAGTATTGCTTCCCGTAACGGTAACGCTCTGTTCTCTTTTTCTTCTCTTTAGGGGATAAAAATTATTTTCCGAATTATATATTCATACCGTACTTGAGATAAATTAACCTTTTTATCTCTTTTAAAAACATATTAACTTATATAAAAAAGTAATTAAGTCCTTATTATTATCATTAATAAACAAGAGCTGAAAGATATTCTTAAATTTCTTTCAAAAACCCTCTGTAACAGTTTAACTTATTATTATTCAATAAGATATCATTAGTTTTTTACTTGCCAAAAGGTTTTTAAAATAGTATTTTAAATTATAAAAGTGAAACATATAATGCATAATAATAATTTCTATTATAATAGGAAAACTTCGGGAAAAGCACCAAAACCGATTTCGGGAGTTATTGCTCAGGTAGTGCAGTCATTGGGGTTGAAGAAGAATTATGATGGCTGGATGGTGGTGACCAATTGGGCTGATATTGTTGGCTCGACGGTTGCCAAGCAAGCCAAAGCCGTAAATTTTGAAGATGGTTGTTTGTTTGTTGCGGTGGAAGACCCTGCCTGGCGACAGGAGTTGGCTTTGAAGACCGAAGAAATTTTGAAAAAAATTCATGACTTCCCGTATGGTAAAACTGTTAAACAGATAAGACTGATAGGGGGCAGGAAAGGATAATAAAAAATATTATGGCAACGAAGATGGAACAATTAGAGGGTAAAGAAGAAACTGTCAGCGGTCATAAATATGATGCTACCACGATTAAGGTCCTTCAGGGGCTGGAAGCGGTGCGACGGCGTCCCGCTATGTATATCGGTGATACGGGGCAACGCGGATTGCATCATATGGTTTATGAAGTTGTCGACAATTCCGTCGATGAAGCTATGGCCGGGCATTGCAATTATATTCTGGTTGAAATAGGTAAAGATGGTTCCGTTACGGTAACCGACAATGGTCGGGGTATCCCGGTTGAAATACATCCGGATAAAAAAGTCTCGGCTCTGGAAGTGGTGATGACCACTCTCCACGCCGGCGGAAAGTTCGATCATCAAAGCTACAAAGTTTCCGGTGGTTTGCATGGTGTCGGAGTTTCGGTCGTTAATGCTCTCTCGGAATGGTGTTGGGTGGAAGTTAGTCGTGACGGAAATGTCTATCGGCAAGAATATGAAAGAGGAGTACCCAAATATAAAGTAAAAAAAGTCGGTTCCCAAAAAAAGAGAGGTAACAAAACATGTTTTTCTCCCGACCCTGAGATTTTTAGCAAAACCGAATTCAAATTTGATATTATCGCCTCGCGTCTGAGGGAGCTGGCCTTTTTAAATCAGGGTTTGACCATCGTTTTACATGATTACCGTTTTGATAAAGAAATCACCTTTTGTTACAAAGGCGGTTTAGGGTCTTTTGTGGAATACTTAAACGAAAACAAAACCACTCTTTTTAAAAAACCGATTCATTTTAAAAAATCCAAAGAAGATGTGGAAGTGGAAATCGCTCTTCAGTACAACGATGGTTACTCGGAGTCGATTCATAGTTACGTTAATAATATCAACACCGTTGAAGGAGGAACACATCTTACGGGTTTCCGTACCGCTTTGACAAGGTCAATTAATAATTACGCTTCCAAAAATAATCTTGTCAAAAAAAATGGTATAACTTTGGTCGGCGATGATAGCAAAGAAGGTCTTACGGCTGTTATCTCGGTAAAAGTTCGTGAGCCGCAATTTGAGGGACAAACCAAGACAAAACTGGGTAATTCGGAAGTAAAGGGTATTGTGGAAAATATTACTAACGAATACCTGGGCTCGTTTTTTGAAGAAAATCCTTCCGTAGGGAAAAAGATTATTGATAAACTGGTTCAAGCGGCCTCGGCGCGCGAAGCCGCTCGGAAAGCCAAAGAACTAACGCGTCGCAAAACGGCTCTTGATAGCGCCGCCCTCCCCGGCAAACTGGCTGATTGTTCGATGACCGACCCCGAATCATGCGAGCTTTATATCGTCGAGGGAGATTCCGCCGGTGGCTCGGCCAAACAAGGTCGTGACCGTCGCTTTCAAGCTATTCTTCCTTTGCGCGGGAAAATATTAAATGTCGAAAAAGCGCGGCTCGATAAGATTCTCAGCAATAACGAAGTGCGGGCGCTGATTACCGCTATGGGATGTGGTGTGGGAGATGATTTCGATGTTTCACGGTTGCGTTATCACAAGATTATTATTATGACCGATGCCGATATCGATGGTGCTCATATTCGTACTTTGATTTTAACTTTCTTCTTCCGTTATATGCGCGATTTAATTGACCGTGGTTATGTCTATATTGCGCAACCGCCGTTGTATCGTGTGAAACAGGGAAAAAGAGAACAATATGCCTATAGTGATGAAGAAAAAGACCAATTGGTTAAACAGCTCTCGGCAACGAATGTTTCTATCCAGCGTTATAAAGGATTAGGGGAAATGAATCCCGATCAGTTGTGGAAAACTACTATGGATCCCGAAACCCGAACTTTGTTGAAAATCACTCTCGATGATGGCGCCGAAGCAGACCATCTTTTCACTATTTTGATGGGCAGTGAAACAGCACCGCGTTCGCGGTTCATTCAGGAAAATGCTCAATATGTAAAAAATCTTGATATCTAAAAAGTGATTATTACTTGTTTTTTAAAACTGTCTGTAATTTATGCAGGCAGTTTTTTTAATATTTAGTAAAAGAGAAAGTTACCGGTAGCGAGGAAATTTATGATTCGGATTTTTTATCTTCGGTTTTGTCTTTTGGTGGCGGGTTGAGAATTTCTTCGGGAATTTTTACTTTGGGAGTAAAGATGCCCAACCAACGTTGATACCATTTCCAATTTTTTTTCTCCTTTTTGAGAAATTTTTTTCTCCTTTTTTCACGAGCCAAGGAGATAGCATCGTATTTTTCTATTTTTAAAATCAATCTTTCAATCGTCTCGCGTTTTTCTAAGGAGGCGCGAAAGGTATTGTAATCTTTAAAATTGAAAACAGTTTGAACGATGGGTTCAAAAAAAACCAGCACTTGAGAGCCGATATAGTTTAAAGGTTTTACCGACTCCAAAAAAATAATTGCCGGTACCGTCATTCCTCTATCCACTACTTTATGAGCCAGTTTGTCGAGCACCGCTTCTTCTTCGGCGGGAAGAGGGTTTTTTTCCGGTTCCGGTAATTCTACATTTCCTTTGAGAAAGCTCATTGGTCTTCGGCCTCTTTTTTTGATAAAGGTTCAAAATCTTTATTTATATGTGCTTTCACAAAAGCGATAACTTCTTCTTTGTTATTGGCAAACATCAAATACAAACCGCGAAAATTTTCCAAACGCGAGGGCTGTAAAAAGGGGGAGAGTAAAACGCCGTTTTTATCTTGATAATAACTGCGGTACATCGTCCAATCTTTGGTAAGGGTTTGAATGGTGTAACGGACGGTTATTTTTTTATCCGTTAAACGAAATTTTGTAGGGAAATAGAATTTTGACAACGAAGCGAACATTACAATCAAAGTTAACAGGGAAAAAGCCTTCGATGAGGTCATTA
>JAADHM010000188.1 GCA_013151855.1 FCB group bacterium
ATAAAGATGAAGCCGATGAAAACATGTTAGAGGCCTTTGTTACTCAATATTATAATCATCAACCCAATATGCCCGCAGAGATTTATCTTCCTTACGAATTGAAAGAAATAAAACTGCTTGAAAAATGGCTTAAAAAAATTAAAGGTTCCAGAGTAAAAGTAATTACTCCCAAAATCGGTGCCAAGGTGAGATTAGTGGAATTAGCCGCTCGCAATGCCCATCTTTTGTTGGAAGAAATGTTAATCCGCAAAAAGCGTTTTTCAGAAAGAACCAGTAAAATGGTTTCCAGTTTAAAAGAGGAATTAAAACTTTCGCGTTTACCTCACCGGGTCGTGTGTTTCGATATCTCCAATACCGGTGAAACCGATGCGGTCGGCTCTTGTGTTTATTTTGAAAACGGTAAGCCCAAAAAAAGCGAATATCGCTATTTCAAAATTAAGGGAGTTATCGGGCAGGATGATTTTAAAATGATGCGGGAAGTGATTGGCCGCTATTTTTATCGCCTTAAAAAGGAAGAAAAAACACCGCCGGATTTGGTGGTTGTGGACGGGGGAAAAGGTCAATTGTCCTCAGCTTTATCCGAATTGAAATTTTTGGGCTTTGAAGAACAGCCGATAATTGCACTAGCAAAGAGATTGGAAGAAGTCTTTTTACCTCATCAGTCCGATGCCATTATGATCAACAAAAGTTCTCCGGCGTTGATATTATTAAAATTGGTGCGTGATGAAGCCCATCGATTCGCCATTACTTATAACCGTAAAGTGCGTTCTAAAAGAACAATTAAGTCACAATTGGATAAAGTTCCCGGTATCGGACCGGCTCGAAAAAGAATGCTTTTACAGAAATTTGGTTCCGTGGAAAACATCAAGCATCTTACTTCAGAAGAGCTTACCGAAGTAAAAGGAATTACCGTAAAATTGGCGGAGTCGATTTTGAAAACTTTAAACCCCTCGTAAGGGATTATTTTAGTAAAGTCATATATGATAACATACTATTAGTTATTATTATTTAAGATTGCTAAATGTTTGATTACAAGGTATTTTTTTACAATGTTACCTAAACCGAAAGCATACACCGTAAGTGCCATCACAAGGATGATTAAAGGCACCCTTGAGGATTCTTTTAACAATATTTGGATTGAAGGTGAAATATCCAATTATATTTTACATTCCTCGGGGCATCGTTATTTTAATTTAAAAGACGACAAGGCGGTAATAAAAGTAATTATCTGGCGTTCGGTCGGTTATTCCTTAAAATTCGAACCGGAAAATGGTCAAAAAGTTGTTGCCTACGGAGATATTACCGTTTATGAAAAAGGGGGGAATTATCAACTCAATTGTCATAAGTTGGTACCGATGGGCATGGGGGAATTGGAGATTGCTTATAGGCAACTATATGAAAAACTGGCTGAAGAAGGTTTGTTTGATGAGAGTAAAAAGAAACCAATTCCCGCTTTTGCTCAAAAAATAGGGGTGGTGACCTCACCTACGGGAGCGGCTATTAGAGACATTATCCAAATTTCCCGTCGTCGCAACAATTCGGTAGAGTTGATTATCTATCCGGCTTTGGTTCAAGGGGAAAAAGCGGAGAAATCTATTGTGGCCGGTATCGAGTATTTTAATAGCCGTAAAGATATTGATATTATTATCACCGGTCGTGGAGGCGGTTCGCTTGAAGACTTATGGTGTTTTAATACGGAAGAAGTCGTTCGTGCCATAGCTTCTTCGAAAATACCGGTGATTTCATCGGTCGGTCACGAAATTGATATAACTCTTTCCGATTTGGCGGCCGATTTGCGAGCCCCGACACCGTCAGCGGCGGCTGAATTGGCCGTTTGGTCAAAACGAGAGTTTGAAGAGCAAATCGATACGCATATCGCTATACAAACTAATCACTTAAAGAATATCGTGGAAACGGCCCGTCAAAATTTGACAGCTCTTTTGAAACGCCCGATTTTCAGACGACCTTTTGATATGGTCAGACAGCAACAGCAGAATTTGGATAATTTGACTCGAAATTTGTTAAAAGCGGGAAAAAACAGTTTTGATAACTTCAAAAATAAATTATCTTTATCGTTATCGAAACTGGATGCTTTATCACCCTTGAAAATTCTCTTGAGGGGATATTCGGTTAGTCGGAATTATCCGGAAAGTACTCTGGTGCGTTCCATAAATGATATTCATCCGGGTGAAAAATTGGAAACGATTCTTCCCGACGGAAGAGTTTTTTCTTTGGTTGAAAAATTGAAAAAAGATAAGTTACTATGACGGTTAAAAAAAAGTATAAAGATTATGAAACCGCTTTGCAACGGCTTGAAGAAATTACGGAGCTTTTGGAATCGGGCGAGCAATCGCTTGAGCAAGCCATCGAATTATACGAAGAGGGCTTGGAAATAGCTAAGTTTTGCAATCAAAAGTTGTCCGAAGCGGAAAAGAAAATAAAAATAATTACCAAAGAAAATAATATTTTCTTGGAAGATGATTTTGAAACACAACAGGAATAAAGAAATTGCCGGCGGAAGCAATAAATACAAAAGATTATCTTGAAAAAAATAAAAGATTGGTAGAAGAATTGCTCGATAGATATCTTCCCTCCGAAGCTGAAGAGCCGCAATCTTTACATGCCGCCATGCGTTATTCGGTATTGGCGGGGGGAAAGAGATTGCGACCCATTTTGGCTTTTGCCGCTTATGAGTATTGCCACGGAGATTTGAACGGTCAAGATTTGCCTATTCATTATGCAATGGCTGCTTTAGAGATGGTGCATACTTATTCGTTAATTCATGATGACCTTCCTTGTATGGATGATGATGATTTGCGCCGGGGAATTTTAACCTGCCACAAAAAGTTTGATGAAGCGGTGGCAGTATTAGCCGGTGATGCTTTGCATGATATTGCCTTCAAACTTATGGCGATGACCGATTCCATCCAGGCGGTAAAAGAATTGGCTCAAGCATTGGGAACAAAAGGGATGATTGGCGGGCAAATGGCGGATGTGGAAGCTGAAGGAAAAGATATTACCGAACAAGAGATAACCCTGATTCACCAGCGCAAAACAGGAGCCTTGATTCGCTGTTCGGTGAGAATTGGTGCTATCTTAGCCAATGCCGACCAAACTCTTTTGAACAAACTCACTATTTTTGGGGAAAAAATCGGGCTGGCTTTTCAAATTATTGATGATATCCTCGATATTGAAGGTGACCAAAAATTGTTGGGAAAGAAAGTAGGTTCTGACAGTAAGAAAGTAAAAGCTACTTATCCTAAAGTTATGGGATTGAAACAAGCTCATAGCAAAGCTGATCAATTGATTCAAGATGCTGTTGATGTTTTTGACGATTATAATGATAATATATTTAAGAATTTAGCACAATATATTGCTCAAAGGAAAAGATGATTTTATTGTATTGGTATCAAGTATGAATTTTTTATCCCAGATAAATTCCCCTGAAAATATAAAAAAGCTATCTTTGGAAGAGTTGGCGGATTTGGCTGCGGAATTAAGGCAGGAGATTGTTGCTATCGTATCGAAAACAGGGGGGCATCTTGCTTCCAGTTTGGGCGCGGTGGAACTGACCATTGCTTTACACTATGTTTTTAATTTACCTGTCGATAAGCTCATTTGGGATGTCAGTCATCAGACCTATGGCCATAAGATTCTTACCGGACGCCGTGAAAAAATGTCTACCATCCGCCAGTATGGAGGGTTGTCCGGATTTGCCAACAGAAATGAATCCATCTATGACCCCTATGGTGCCGGTCATGCCTCGACTTCAATTTCCGCAGCGTTGGGGTTTGCTGCCGCTCGTGATAATTTAGGGAAAAAGAATAAAGTTATTGCGGTTATCGGTGATGGTTCCATGACCGGAGGATTGGCTTTTGAAGGGTTGAACAATGCCGGTCACCTGAAAAAAGATATGCTGGTCATTCTTAACGATAATACGTGGTCAATATCGAAAAATGTCGGTGCCATTTCAAAATACCTGACCGGTATTATGGCCGATGAAAAATTTAATAAGCTCCGCAAAGATATATGGGAATTGACGGGTCGTTTTAAAAGACGTGATAAAATCAGAGCCACGATCGCCAATATCGAAAATTCGGTAAAGAGTTTGTTGGTGCCCGGAATGATGTTTCAAAAGATGGGTTTTCGTTATTTCGGCCCTATCAACGGACATGATTTACCACTGCTGGTTAAAACCCTTCAGGATTTGAAGAATCTTTCCGGACCTTTAATGCTCCATATCGCTACGGTCAAAGGTAAAGGGTACAAACCTGCCGAAGGCGATGCTTCCAAATATCATGGGGTAGGCAAGTTTGATAAAGTAACCGGGGAGTTAGCTCCCAAAGCTGCCGGTAAACCTGCTTTTACGAAAGTCTTTGGCAATGTGATGGTCGAACTGGGAGAAAAAGATAAGCGCGTTATTGCCGTAACGGCAGCGATGGCTTCGGGGACCGGTTTGGTGTCTTTTTCCGAGAAATTTCCCGACCGTTTTTTTGATGTCGGTATTGCCGAGGGTCATGCCGGATGTTTTGCCGCCGGATTGGCGGCGGAAAAATTGAAGCCGTATCTTGTCGTTTATTCCACTTTTATGCAACGTGCCTACGATCAGGTTATTCATGATATAGCCTTGCAAAAATTACCGGTGGTAATTTGTATGGATCGTGCTGGTTTGGTGGGTAACGATGGTCCCACTCATCATGGTGCTTTTGATTTGACATATATGTCCACGGTACCCAACATGACCGTAATTGCTCCCAAAGATGGCAATGAGCTTCGTTCCATACTTCATTATACCGCCGAGCATGAGTTAAAAGGTCCTGTTTCTATTCGTTACCCTCGCGATAATGTGCCTACGGAAATGTTGGATGTCATTATCCCTATCGAATGGGGAAAATGGGATGCGGATAATTTTGAAGCTGATATCGTTGTTTTGGCGGTGGGAACGATGGTTACCACCGCATTGAAAGCGGCGGATATTTTATCCCGACAGGGAATAAATCTTGCGGTGGTAAATGCTCGCTTTGTTAAACCCTTTGATTATGAAATGCTTGATAAAATAAGAAAGCGGGCAAAAATTATCGTAGCTATCGAAGAAAATTCGTTACGGGGCGGATTCGGTCAGGCTGTCGCCGAGTATTTATTATCAAATGATTATGAAGGTCATTTTAAAGCCATCGGCATCCCCGATAATTTTGTTACTCACGGAGACCGTAATTTGCTTCTCCACGAGATTAAACTTGACGAAGAAGGTGTCGTGGAACAAA
>JAADHM010000097.1 GCA_013151855.1 FCB group bacterium
TTGGAATATTTTTCCAAGATATTCCCGTATTAAATCCAATAGCATATTTAACTTTAGGATAATAATCAAAACTAATACCAATTCCATATAGAAGTTTACTGTTGAAGTTATCATCAAAGCTTCTTGCTATTTTGGCAGCATCGCCAATTAAAAAACCACCGGTAACACGAGGGACCAAATTGAATTTGATAGGTCTAATTTTGACTGCTTTGTGTTTTTTTTGATATCTTCTTTTCTCTTTTCTGGTAGCATTGGTCGCCGGTGAACATAATAATAATGCCACAACTATTACCAAAGCCCACTTTAAAATACGCATAGAAGCCTCCCAACTATTGGTTATAATTGATTCAGTTTTAAATATATAAAAATATAAATTTATATTGTCAAGTTGATTCTCCATTTTTTCATTATGTGATTGTCTATAACAAATATTTGTTGAGATACCTTACATTGCATAATAACTTGTCAGTAATTATGAAGACACGTGTTAATATTGTAAGCGGTTCCATTCCCAAAACTATTTTCACCTTAGCTATTCCGGTGGTGTTGGGAATGTTTATGGAGTTTGCTCTTTCGACCACTGATTATTATTGGGTGGGGAAATTGGGAGCATCGGCACAGGATGCCATCACATCATCGATGGTTATTATCTGGACTATTTTCGCTTTGATTTCCATCATCTCCGTCGGAATCACCGCTATGGTTTCTCGATATGTCGGCGCTAACGACTTAAGCAAAGTATCATTCTATATAAAGCAGGGAATAGCTTTGGCAATTATGCTTGGCGTTTTATTTTCTATCATCGGATTTATAGCTACCCCTTATTTATTGAACTTTATGGACACTGGACAAGAGACTTTTGTTCAGGCGGTTCCTTATTTGAAAATATTTTTTGCCACGGCTATTTTCTTCGTATGGGCGGAAACTGTTTATGCTGTCTTTCGCGCTTCCGGCGATACCAAGACACCGACAATCGTTGGTGTCATCTCTATATTAATCAATATGATTCTTGACCCTTTGTTGATTTTTGGAGTGGGACCTTTCCCCAAAATGGGAGTCAGCGGAGCCAGTTTGGCAACAGCTATTGCCATTTCAATCAGCACTCTGATTATCACCTTAAAAATGTATCATGGAAAGTTAGGCTATAAAATTGACAAACTGTTTCATATTAAGCCGCAATTAAAACCTATGCTGAGAATAACCCGTATCGGTATTCCCGCCTCCACGCAACAAATGGTCTTTATAGTGGTCTATTGGTTTTTGATAAAAATCGTCCACACTTTCGGTGATACGGCCGGTGCCGCTATGGGAATCGGCAACAGGATGGAATCATTTTCCTATTTGACTTGTTATGGTTTTTCCGTAGCCGCCTCAACGATGGTAGGCCAGAATCTGGGCGCCCACAAACCCGACCGCGCCTCAAAATGTGCCTGGGGCTCAGCCGGTACGGCTATTGGAATAACTTTTATTATTTCCATTCTCTTTGTAGCCTTTCCCAAACTTATTGCTTCTGTCTTTACCGATAATCCGGAAGTGTTAAAAATAGCTATCGACTATTTAATCATCCTCGGTTTATCTCAAATGGCGATGGCGGTGGAAATTGTTCTGGAGGGCGCTTTTGCCGGTGCCGGCGATACTATCCCTCCTATGGTGGTGATGATTCCTTTATCGTTAGCACGCGTCCCTTTGGCTTATTATCTTGCTTTTAATTTAGAATGGGGTATAAATGGGGTTTGGTGGACATTGACTATCACTTCTTTACTCAAAGCTGTTCTTTTAGCTTTTTGGTTCAAAAGAGGAAAATGGAAAGAAAAGGAAGTGTGATATTCTATTGATTCTTATGTTTAAATACAATTTATTAAGCTTATTATGGAAAAATATAAAATATAGCTAACTGTTAAGGTGAAAAAATACTTATGAATAAAAAGTTTATCCGCTTCAAAAATCCCGATACCAATAAAGAAAATTACGGCTTGCTTGAAAATAATAAGGTAACATTACTTAAACATCCTCCTTGGTTGGACATCAAAGCTACTGATATTCATTTTGATTTCGATGTCATAGAGTTATTGGCACCGGTGGAACCTTCAAAAATTGTATGTATAGGGTTGAATTATCATGCTCATGTTAAAGCTTCATATTCAGCCGAGAAAGCTCCCGAATATCCGCTTATTTTTTTGAAACCACCATCTTCCATAACTGGACCCAACCAAACCATCATTTACCCGAAACAATCTCGGCGAGTGGATTACGAAGCGGAGTTGGGAGTCGTTATCGGTAAAAAAGCTAAGGATGTTTCGGTTGATAAAGCGAAAGACTATATCTTTGGTTTTACCTGTGTCAATGATGTTACCGCCCGCGATTTACAGAAAAAAGATGGCCAGTGGTCGCGAGCGAAAGGATTTGATACTTTTTGTCCCGTGGGTCCGTGGATTGTAACCGATGTCAATTATCAGGATGTTCTTGTCGAAGGTATTTTAAACGGTGAGGTTAAACAATCGGGGCGGACTTCCCTGATGATATTCAACATCCCTTTTTAATCAGTCATATTTCCCAAGTGATGACTTTGTATCCGGGAGATTTAATCTCTACCGGAACTCCGGCAGGCATTGCCCCGATGAAACCAGGGGATGAAATTATCGTCAAGATTGAACAAATTGGTAGTTTGAAAAATGAAATTGCTTAATTTTCAACATAATAACTAATGTTAGTGTAAAATTATTAAAAGAATTGCCTAAAACAAAAATTTATAATGACCGAAAAATTATACTATAAAGATTCTTCACTCCTTGAATTTGAAGCGAAAATCATAGGATCCGGCAATAACGATAATTTGTTTTATACCGTTTTGGATAAAACCGCTTTTTACCCAACCTCGGGAGGGCAGCTATATGACACCGGTTTTATTAATCAAATTGAAATCATTGATGTCATCGAGAATCGAAGCGGAGAGATTCGCCATATTTCCAATAAACCCATTGGTAAAGATGGTGATATAGTAAAGGGAACGGTGAATAAGATGCGTCGCCTTCGTCACAAACAGCAACACACCGCTCAACATATTCTCAGCCAGATATTCATTAAACTATTTAATTATGAATCAGTATCTGTTCATCTCGGTGAAGAATACGGAGCCATCGAACTAGATACGGACAACATAACCACATCACAGCTTCAAGAGGCTGAACAATATGCCAATGAGATAATTTATGATAACTTGCCGATTGAAATACTTTTTGTCGACGATGAACAAGTGTCTTCATTGCCTCTTCGAAAAATACCTGAACGTAAAGGGAAAATTCGTATTATCAAAATTGACGATTTCGACTACTCCGCATGCGGAGGGACTCATTGTTCTTCAACGGCGGAAGTCTCTTTAATCAAAATAATCGGGTTTGAGAAAAGAAAAAGTAGGATACTGGTCAAATTTTTATCGGGAATACAAGCTGTTGAAGATTATAATAATCGCTTTGCCGTTACCGATGAACTTTCTCATACCTTAACCTGTAACGTTAATGACCTTTTGGAAAAATTTAACAAGCTACAATCTGGAAATAAGTCACTAAAAAAAGATTTGGCTGATTTACAAAAAGAATGGCTTTCCCTTATGGCACGGCAAATTTCCGGTGAAAGCGATACCATCAATAATATTTGCTATGTCTTCAGAGATTTCAGTATCAATAATGATACTAATATCGTGGATACTCGTTTAGCCAACCAACTGGCTAATATCGTTGCCGAAAAAATAAACGGGGTGGCTGTTATCTTTTGTCAAGAAAAGATAATTATCGCCACTTCAAGAAACTCCTCTCTTGATGCCTCCCAAATTGCAAAACATTTCAGTGGCTTAACGAGCCTTAAAGGTGGCGGGAACAAAAATATGGCGCAACTCGGAGGTGCCTCCAAGGCTGATTTAAAAAATTATAAGGAATTACTTTTAAAGTATTTAAAAAATGCCTAAACACTTTTTGAAATACTTGATGTTTTTAACTCTGTTAATAAGCAACGCCGTTTATTCCCAGAAATCAGAAAAACTCATTTTAATACATTCTCAACAATTTGAAGTCGTTAGGGAAAACGATAGATATATAACTTACGTGGTAGGGGATGTTACTTTTAAAACCAAAACCGGATATATATATTGTGATTCGGCGCGGTGGATAAAGGGGGAAAATGTTCATCTCAACGGACATGTCAAAATCGATGATGCCAAGTATCGTATCAATGCCGATTCCATATTTTATAATGTGTCATCCGAAAATGTTTTAGCTATGGGTAAAAGAGTGGAACTATGGTCTTTTGATGACTCTCTTTATGCTATCGGTTCCCATGCTTATTATGATAAATTAAATAAATATTTCATTATGAAAAACCGTCCCGTGATGTATATCAATTATCCCGATAGTTCCCGGATGATAGAAGTCATAGCCAATACCATAGAATACAATACTGGAAATAAAAACGCTCAGGCAACCGGCGAGGTGAAAATTTCTTCAAAAGAGTTTAGTGCTTATGCGGAATGCGCTCAGATGAACACCGAGGAAGACCTACTGGATCTTTTCGATAATCCCTCGGTTCAAAAAGGTAAATCCAAAATTTCGGGGAGCTTAATCTCTGTTTTTTTCAATAAACATGCTATCCGTAAAATCGATGTTATCGATTCTGCCAATGCGGAATTCAACGAACCGGTCGATTCTACCGCCACGACAACTTATTATGATAAATCGATACTCTCCGGAAGAAGAATTGTTTTAAATTTTAAAAAAAACCATTTGGACACGGTTCTTTGTTATGGTCAGGCTTATTCATGGTATTACCCTTCTTCTCGAGGAAGAGAGGAAACGAAAGAAAATGCCGTCTCAGGCGACACAATTCGTTTTTTAGTAAACAATGAACAACTAAGAAAAATATATGTCATCGGAGGAGCCGAGGGAAGATATCTTTCCGGAAAATATAAAGTAGTTGATTCCAATGTCGTTAAAGTCGTTGACACCATAGATTACAGGGGAGAAGTAATAAATTATAACATTAAAGATTCTCTTATCACTTTAAATAAAGCCGCTCATGTTACTTCGGGGGTGGTTGCTTTAAGTGCGGAAGAGATTAAGTTCGACACTAAAAGAGATATTATTGAGGCTTTCTCGGCCGCCGTCAAAAAAGATACGGTCCCACAAAAATATAGTTTTGCCGCTCAAATTCAACCCAACACGATTCCTGTT
>JAADHM010000171.1 GCA_013151855.1 FCB group bacterium
AACCAAGGGGAGCAAAGTTAAAAAAAGATATTTATTGCTTTTGGAAAGGTGATATACATAACGGGTAGCAACCGCCGCCAGTAAAGTAATTAAAGGACCAAAGACAATATCCAGCCACCCCATACCACCGAAGATATTCGCCAATAGACATCCGATAAAAAGACCCGGTATAGCCGCCGGTGTCAAAAAGGGTAAAACCGTCAGAGCTTCGGCAATTCTAATTTGATATACCCCAAAAGAAATAGGCATAAACACCAAACTTAAAACGACATAAAGAGCCGCTATCAAACCGGCTAATGATATTTGTTTTGTGTTTAATGTGGTCATAGAAAAAACAATAAAATCTTTTATCGGTTTTTGGCAACCGATATTCGTAAAAAATATTAATCTTGATTATATTGAGTACATAAATATTTACCGATATTATTAAGATTATCTTTCAGCTCTTGAGGAGCAAGCACTTCCGCTTGATCACCAAAACCGACTACCCACCTTTGAATCTCTTCTATTCCTCTGGTAACCACCGAATATTTCAACGTATTGTTATCGATGATTTCTATTTTTTCATCTTGATGATGCCGCGATGATAAAACAACTTTTGCGGCAGCCCCGGTAAATATAACCTCCACTTTAACCGGCTCACCACTGTAAACACTCCAGCTTCCTTCGAAATACTTATGGGGGCTTATATTTTCTTTTTTGATAAAAATTTCATCAGTGGGTTTCATTTCCCTCACTCTGTTAATGCGAAAGGTGCGAAACTCATTACGCAAATGGCAATATCCCACAAAATAAAAGGCTCGTCCGCGAAAGATGATAAAATAAGGATCCACTTTCCTTTCCGTTATTCCGGATTTAACAGAATCATACTTGAGGTATAAAGTAGTCATCGTTGTAATTGCTTTTTCCAGTTGACTATAAAAGCGTTCCCCCTTCTCCTGTTCATCATCTATGGATATTGTTACATAGGTTGTTTCGGGAGTAAATTTTTTCTCTTTCATTACCCTTTCGGATAAACAGTTTTCTATTTTAGCCATAACACTTTTATAGGTTTCGTCATATATATTGGTTTTTACCTATGGAGATGCCTCCAGAGCTATTTTCAACAAGTGATATTCGTCGAAGGTAAAGTTTAAAGGGGGCAAGAAATTATCGGAAGCCAGCTTATACCCTCTATCATAATAAATGGGGACATTCATCTCCGATAGAGAAATGATATCGCGGTATATTGACCTTTCCGTTACCCCGCATTCTTTGGCTAATCGTTGAGCATTCAAATTCTTGTGAGTTCTTAACAGATTAAGGATATGCAACAATCGGTCGTACTTATTCATCCCCATTTAGATTCTCCCCATGTAAACAAGACCCTCATTATACTTTCATTAGATATAACTAATTTTTCCCAAAAAAACAAGATATATGGGAATAACACCATAAGTCTAAGTATAAAATCTTTAAATATTACCTCTCCCCATCCCCGCCAAAACACTAACCATCAGCGATACAACAAGATACAAACTCAACCCTTAGCGGCATTGTCTTTGCTTTTAATCCTTTAAAAAAAAGAAACAGTAAACTTAGGGAGACATTATGGCCAAAAAACGAAATAGAAAAGAAAGTAAGGAGCCCATAAATTTTTGGAATTCTTTCTTTTTTAAATTCTCTAGCAAATTACTATTAGGTCTGGCAGTGATTGTAATTTTTTTAACTTTCACCCAATGTACCGTAAAAAAACCGGAATCCCCCGTCTGGAATACATCCTTAGTGGTACCGGTTATTAATCATACCTATGATATGGAAGAGATTATCCGCAGGATTGACCAGCCTGAAATATCTGTGGATTCTTTAGGTAATATTGCTTATTCCACTTCACAGGATTTGGACACGGTTTTTCTGGACCAATCCAATTTAACGACTTCCAATTTATCCTACTCATTAGCACAACAGTTGGGCCCCATAGATATTACCCCCCCCGCTATCGCTCCGGTGACGGTTGATTTAAGTACGATAAGCGGGCTTGCTACCGCTTTACCGGGAGACAGTGCTTTTATTGACACTTTGCATTTCCAACTCTACAACGATATGCCTACAATAAATAATTTTTCCCAAGCAACCATCTCCAATGGTCAGCTTATCGCCAGTGTGACCAATAATCTTGATGTTAGTCTTGATACCATAATTATCCAGATTTATGATATTAATTCGGCTTCCGTAATTGCTACCGATACTTTTCCGGCACCAATCAATAGCGGCAGTTCTGCTAACTTACCTATTAATTTAAATGGCAAAACCATTTCCAACTCGTTAAGATTGGATTTATCATGCTATACTCCCGGCGGAATTGTTGATTCGGCATCATATCGTAATATTACTTCGGGAATTTCCTTCGGAAGCAGTCTGACTGTTTCCTCGGCGGTAGCTGAAGTGCCTCCTTTGAATGACATATCTTTCTCTCAAAAAGTAGGGATAAATCTTAAATCCGGAGAAAAAATAGATAGCGCCAATATTAATCAGGGTAATTTGAATTTGAATATCGTCAATGGTACCGCTCTTGATGCCAGCTTAAATATTACTATTTCGGGAATCGTCAACAATGGCGTTACTTTTTCCATTATTCAACCAATTCCTGCCGGACAGACGATGATACTTGATACCAATTTAGCTAATTTCAGCTTTATCCCCCAAAATGATTCCATTGATATAAATATTATCGCCAGTATTTCCGGTTCCAACGGTACTTTTGTTAATGTTAACGAATCTGATAGTTTCCAGGTCAGTGCCACTATCGGTAATTTGACCTTCAATACTGTTTCCGGTGTCTTCAATAACGATTCCGCCAATTTTACCGGCGTTAATAAACAACTAAATATTCCTGATGGGTTCGATAACATTACTTTAAAAACCGCCATATTAACTTTAGACGTCGAAAATGGTATTGACCTCCCCGGAGTTCTCAATATACAAATATCAGGAAGTAACGGTAAAACAATCAATTTAACCGGAGATATCGCTCCCAAAGGAATTAATGTTACCACTTTAAGCAGTATCACCAATGACTCGGTGGCGGATTTTCTCTCGCCTCTTCCCGATTCCATCGGTGTCACCGGCACCATTCGATTTGGTGACGGAGTTTATCAAAGCACCATTACCAAGGATGATTTTGTTTCTGCTCAAGTAAATTTTTACGCTCCTTTGGAAGTAAAGATAAATAATGCTCAGCTCAATGATTTGAATATTTCCAAATCTGCCATTGACCAGAATAACATAAATATAATAACAGATCATGCCACCGAGGCTCGTTTCATATATAATGTTACCAACCATCTCCCTCTCGGTGCCAAAGCGATTATATATTTGAGCCACGATTCCGCCTCACTGTATACAAATCCGCAAGTTTCTTTGGATACGATATATATTGACCCGGCTCCTGTTTCTCTCACTACGGGGATTGTCAGCGGTGATTCTATTACCACCGGTGAGATTTATTTAGACAGTCTTGATATTCAGGTTTTAAAAAATGACACCTTGTTTGTGCGGCAGGATGTTTTCCTGAATAGTTCGGATACCTCGGGAGTGAAGCTTACAAGCAATGATTATTTAACCATAACCGGACGCATTGAAGTGGTTTATCGCTTTGATGGCAAATTTTAAGTAGGGAGGTTAGTGTGAAAATTTCATTTATAAAATCAAAGGATAGGTTGAATCAAACGAAAAAAAGTCGCCGTCTTTATAGATTGACTTCTTTGATCGCCCTCCTGATTATCCTGATGGTGCCATCCATATTCTCTCAGGGGATGTCATCGGCGCGTTCGGTCGCTTTGGGTTCCGCTTCTACCGCTTTGGCAAAAGGAATCGATGCCGCGCGCTTTAACCCGGCAAATTTGGGTTTAAAATCATTTCAAAGCAACGAATTGGAAATTCTTGGTTTTGGTGCCAATATTTCCAACAACGCTTTTACACTCGGTGATTACAACCAGTACACCGGAGCATTTTTGACCGGTGATGATAAGGCTGATATACTGAATAAAGTTCCCAATGAAGGTCTGAAATTGATTGTCGAAGCTGACGCTTCTTCAATGGCACTATCACAGGGTCCTTTTGTCTTTGCCGTAACCGGAATCGGTCTGGCAGACGTAAACCTCAACAAAGACATTCTGGAACTTGTTCTGAATGGAAATACTTTTGCTGATACCATTGACATTACCGGTTCCTACTCGGAAGCGGTGGGAATGATATCGGCATCGCTATCCTATGGGAAATCGATATACAAATCGGGCACTCGTGAATTTGCCGTCGGTGTCAGCGCCAAATATCTCTACGGTCTTGGAATTGAAAAAGTCGTTGATATGGAAGGAATGGCGGCAACTTATGCCACCGGTTTTGCCGGCGAGGGAAAATTTATCGCACAAACGGCAACGGGTGGAACCGGTTATGCTTTGGATATCGGCGCCGCTTTAAAACTCAACGATGATTACACCGTTGGAGCACGTATTAAAAACTTCATCAGCACTTTTACATGGAATAAAAACACCCAAGAACATGGATATATTTTCAACTTTGATACTATGACAGTAGACAATATGGATGCCGATTATATCGTTTCCGATGACTATTCGAAGCCCATCGGTAATTTTTCCACTAATCTTCCATCAACGATGAATATCGGCATAGCCAATACTTCCGGAGATTTCTTATGGGCTGTCGATTGGGAACAGGGGTTCCGCAGCAGTATCGGCGCTTCCACCAAACCACGTTTATCGATGGGCGTAGAATGGACACCGATTAAAACCATTCCCTTAAGATCAGGTTTCTCTACCGGAGGAAGACAAAATACTTCCTTCTCCTTTGGTTCCGGTTTCAATCTACCGCTTTTCTTTATCGACTATGCGGTTGTTACCGGCGGTTCTTTTTCCGGATACTCTTCCAAAGGGATTAATTTTGCCCTCACCACAGGACTTCACTTTTAGAACGAGGTTAAGAATGAGAAAATATACCAAAACAACAAACAGATTTTATCCGTTAAAATTTACCATTCTAATGGTGACACTTATTTTTATGGGAAACGTATACGCCTCTCCCCCCAGTCCGGATTTATTAAAACAAGTTGCCGCCGGTAAAAAAACTATGCCCTATTTCATTACCCATTTAAAAGAATTACACGCCAAAGGGATATGTTCCGGGGAAAATCCATATAAAAAAATATTTATGGCCGCCAAAG
>JAADHM010000207.1 GCA_013151855.1 FCB group bacterium
TAAGCCGTTTAAACCAGAAGAGCTTTTGAAAGATATTGAAAAAGCTATCAAAAGAATTCATGCTAAGAGGTTATCTTTGGGTCATGTATCTACGGAGGCTTTGACAAGCCACCTATTAACTTTAGACGACCAGATAAAGCGTATAAAAATATTAGATGAACTTAATAATAAATTGGATAAGCTACTTAATTCCAATAGCTTGATTAGACAAGTAGGAATGCAGGTAATAGTTATTTTAATAATTGGATTAATGGTATTTGGATTTATGTATTTTGGAGTTGATGATTTTATTTTCAGAATATTTAAAAACTTAAAATAGTAACCAAGCAAGCGGGTGCCTCACCGCTTGCGGTGAGAATTTGGCAGACGAGGACGTCTGCCAATCACAAAATTTATGTAGGTGACAGTTACCCTATTTGTCGACCGTAGAACTCCTAAAACTTTGCCCAGCGGGGTACTCGGGGGAAAGGCAAGATATCGCGGATATTCGTCATCCCGGTGATATACATAAGTACCCGATCGAAACCCAATCCGAAACCAGCATGAGGGACACTGCCGTATTTCCTCAAGTCGGTATACCAGAAATAGCTGTCGAGGTTGGTTATTCCTTTTTGGCGCATCCGCTCGGTTAGCACCTCCAGCCGTTCCTCTCTTTGACTACCACCGATAATTTCTCCCACGCGAGGCACCAAAACATCCATAGCGCGCACGGTTTTCCCGTCATCGTTTACTCTCATATAGAAGGGCTTAATTTCTTCGGGATAATCATAGACAATCACCGGTTTTTGAAATGTCTTTTCGGTCAAATAGCGTTCGTGTTCGGTCTGTAAATCCATCCCCCATTTCACCGGATATTCAAACTTAGCTCCGGAAGAAGTCAAAATCTCTATCGCCTTGGTATATGGAAGGCGTTCAAACTCGGCTTTGACTACCGCTTCCAGTGTCTGCCGAACTTCTTTGTCAATCCATTTGTTGAAAAACTCCATATCATCTTGGCAGTTTTCCAGGGCAAAAGAGAACAAATACTTAAGGAAATCTTCCGCTAAATCCATATCGTCTTCCAGCTCCGCCCAAGCCATTTCCGGTTCAATCATCCAAAACTCCGAGGCATGTCGGGCAGTATTGGAATTTTCCGCTCGAAAAGTAGGACCGAAGGTATAAACATCCCCTAAAGCCGTAGCCATAATTTCCGCTTCCAATTGCCCCGAAACGGTCAAAAACGCCTCGGCTCCGAAAAAGTCGGCATCCCAATCAATCTTGCCGTCTTTAGTGGGAATATCGTTAAAATCGAAAGTGGAGACGCGGAACAAATCACCGGCACCTTCACAATCCGAAGTGGATATAATAGGGGTATGAATATAGAGAAAGCCACGTTCCTGATAATAGCGATGAATGGCGTAAGATATCTTAGAACGTATACGGTTGACCGCTCCAAAAGTGTTGGTGCGGGGGCGAAGATGGGCTATTTCTCTTAAAAATTCAAAGCTATGTCTCTTTTTTTGTAAAGGATAAGAAGCATCGGCAACGCCGATCAAATCAATGGCATCGGCGGCTAATTCATATTTTTGGCCTTTCCCTTGTGAGGCAACGAGTTTTCCCTTGATTCTTACGGTGGCACCGGTGAGGATATCCTCAAGAGCGGGGAATTTTTCCGGTTCGGAAAAAACCGCTTGAAGGTTTTTCATACAGGAACCATCGTTTACTTCGACAAAGGCGACATTTTTCCCCTTCCGGATAGTACGCACCATTCCTAAAATAGTAACAGCGGAACCGATTTCTATTTTATCTTCAATGATAATTTTGGCTATTTTGGTTCTGATTTTGTAATCCATATTTTTTACTCCCGTTGTTTTATTAAAGATAACAAGTTAAAACATAACTTTATTTTTTGCAATATCTTATGAAAAGATATGGGTAAATAAAAAGAATCAAAAAATGAAACAAAACAGACTCTTATCAGTATATATTATAAAAAGAGCCAAAGCTTCATAGTTTAAAAGATATAGTTCCCAACCTATCATCTAACTTCCGCTCTCCGAGAGTGAGCGGAAGTTTTTTATTGGCATTGTCTATCATAATTAAGATTAATAAAAAAATGAGGGTGGAAGGTATCGAACCTTCGACTCCCTGCTTAAAAGGCAGGTGCTCTACCACTGAGCTACACCCCCATAAACACTTATAAAAGCGTCAGGTGTAGGCTAAAATAGTAACTTGACGATATTTGTCAAATGTTTTTTAAGTAATATCACCACAATTATTTTAATAATAAGCAATTAATCTTGGTAATCCTTCAAGCAAAAATTATGAATATTAAAAAATGACACCAAGATGACATAATATAGATAAATATAACATATTATGTCTTTTATTTTGAAATTATGGGAACATCTATGACTTTAGTTACTATTTTATCGATAACTCATTATTTGCCGGTTTTGACGACCTTTTTTTCTGTCTATTTTTCCTATGTTATTATCAGCCGCTATAAGACCAAACCGCAAGCTATTTATTTATTATGGTGGGGTATTGGTGTTGCTGTTTATGGTATGGGAACGTTTGTGGAAGCCTACACAACGTTATTCGGTTGGAGGGAAATAATTTTTAAACTATGGTATATTTTTGGGGCTCTTTTGGGAGGAGCTCCTTTGGCTATCGGTTCCATTTATTTGCTTTTAAAAAGAAGAGCGGGCAATATGGCTGTTTTTCTTTTATTGGTTACCGTTAGCATTACCTCGGTGTTTGTTATTCTATCTCCCGTGAATTACCAATTGGTCGATCCTACCATTTTAAACAGCAAAGTCTTGGTGTGGCAATCCATACGGAAAGTATCACCTTTTATAAACGGTTTGGCGGGCTTATTTTTGATTGGCGGGGCAATTTATTCGGCGTTTACCTTGCGCAAAAAGCCGAAAATGAAAAATCGTTTGATTGGCAATATCTTTATTGCTTTGGGTGCCCTTTTACCCGGTATCGGCGGAACTTTCAGCCGCTTAGGATATACGGAAGCCTTATATGTGGGAGAACTGGCAGGGATTATTTTAATCTGGTACGGGTATATCTATTGTCAAAAACCGGCGCGTATTTTCATTCCCGCCGCTTCCGAACATTAAACAACAAGTTTTATCAGCAATTACTCAGGAAGAGATTGGCATTATATTGAACGTAACTGCTAATTCTCAAGTAAGGGATGCCAATACGCAAAATTACCTCTTAGATTGAGCTTGTTAATCAATTTACTGTTAGTTATATATCTTTTTATTAACCTTTATTTGTAAATTAGGTCAAAAAAGGGATATCGTTTCTTGAAGAAATTACTCGAACAATATTTGAAAAATCTCACTATGTTTGTTTAATATGACAGCAAAAAATATAAGTTATGAAATTTAACCCAGAAAAACATCACCGGCGCTCAATACGATTGAAGAACTACGACTATGCTTCACAGGGATATTATTTCGTAACTATGTGCGTTAAAAACAGGGAATTGTTATTTGAGTCTGTGCTTGTCAAAGAAATGATAGAAAAATGGTGGTTACGAATACCAGAAAGGTTTTTGGGTGTTTTGGTTGACGAATATGTTATAATGCCAAATCATTTCCACGGAATTATTGTAATAATGCCTAAAAATGACGTAGGGGTATCCCAACGTGGATACCCCAAATCCCAATCCCAACGTGGATGCCCAAATATTGATGATGGAAGAGGGCGACCACGTTGGGTCGCCCCGACATATATTGCCCCGACCTTGGGGAATATCGTCGGGTGGTTTAAAACAATAACAACGAACGAATATATACGAGGCGTTAAAGAAACAGGATGGAAAGAATTCTCCGGAAAATTATGGCAAAGAAATTATTATGAACATATTATTCGAAATGAAAAAGAATTACAAAAAATACGAGAGTATATCGTAAATAACCCATTGAAATGGAAATTGGATATGGAAAATCCGGAATCTGAAAATTTTGAACTGGATACAGAGAAGTATTTTGAAAAAAATTTACAAGAATAACTATAATCTCGAAATGATGACGAATAAATGACAATCTAATAATGATAAAAACTATATTATGTCAGAAAATTAAAAACAAAGATAAAATTTTTTCATACCTTTTAAAAAAAGACGCTTTTGAGGCGTCTTTTTTATATGTATTTCGTTTTTATCTCATTAAAGGACTTTTACCAACTCCACATCAAATATCAAAGTGGCATTGGGAGGAATAACTCCACCAGCACCACTGGCACCATATCCCAATGTGGGGGGAATAATCAATTCTCGTTTTCCGCCGACTTTCATCCCCAAAATACCTTCTTCCCAGCCTTTTATAACTCTGCCGGAACCAAGGACAAAACTTATCGGTTTGCCACGGTCATAAGAACTATCGAATTTTGTGCCTTTTTTTCCTTTTTCCATTAACCAGCCGGTGTAATGAACTTCGACGGTCTTGTTATTGACGGCTTCATCACCTTTGCCTACGACGAAATCTGTATATTTCAAACCGGATTTGGTAGTTGTATATTCCACTTTTTTAGCCTTTTTAGTTGTTGCTTTCTTTGTTTTGGTCAAGGTAGTATCTTTTTTTGCTTTTGCAGTAGCAGAATCGGTTTTCATTTTGGCATGCGTCGAATCGGCGCTGTAAACCAAGCCGGCAAAAAGGAAAAGAAAGACCATCATTAATGCGGTTTTTTTCATCATAAATCTCCTTCAATTTAGAACAACATTTTTATGGTTTCTTTGCGTTTGGCTCCTGTTGATACCAGAGCTATATTTACCTTTAAATCTTGAGCGATACAGTTGAGATAATTTTTTGCTTTTTCAGGGAGGTCATCAAAATTGGTTGTGCCGGTGGTGTCCGTTTTCCAACCGGGCAGGGTTTGATAAACAGGCTTCACATAATTTAACTGTGACAGGTCAAGAGGAACTTCCTTTGATATTTCACCGTTGAATTCATAAGCGGTACAAACTTTTATTTCCGGCAGGTTATCGAGAACATCGAGTTTGGTAATGGCAATAGACTCAATCCCGTTGATGCGGCAGGCATGACGGAGCGCCACCAAATCGAGCCAACCGCACCGTCGCGGACGACCGGTGGTGGCTCCGTATTCATCACCATCGCGACGCAACTGTTCTCCGGTATCGTCGATTAGCTCGGTCGGAAAAGGTCCGGCACCCACCCGCGTGGTATAGGCTTTGATAACTCCGATAATATGGTC
>JAADHM010000016.1 GCA_013151855.1 FCB group bacterium
CTAAGTCGAAAAATTTCCGTGATTGGCAGACGCCCTCATCTACCACATTTTAATGTTGTGGTAAACCTTATCAATATCTGGCAGAACATAAATTTGTTACCTCTTTGGAACACGCCATGGCGTGTTCCTACAAAGTTTGGTAAAAACCCCCCGTGGTTTTAACGTCTTTATATTCTGCTAAAGACATAGGGCTTACGACCGAATAAAACAAGCCCAATAATTATAATTTAAAACAAATATATATTTTTCTCTTAGCTAAGACAAGGGGGTAAAATAGTAAAATACTTTAAAATACATCAAAATCAATAAAATCCTGTTTTCCTAATAACACCGGTAACACCATGAACAACATTTTTTTATAGAAAAATTGCTTTTTATGCTTGACAAAAATTATAAAATTATATATTTTTATAACGCAATCGGAAAGTGTTACTCTTTCTGTGGATTACCTAATATCGTCCGCCCAGGCAGGCACCTAACCTGCTTGGGTTTTTTTATTGTCTATAACCATTTTATAAAAAGACAACAATTTCCTGATTGACACTTAATTGGTTGTCCTATAACTTGTCAATCTATGAATACTCCCAATAAACTCACTTTACTACGGATAGTTATCGCCCCGTTCTTTATGTATTTTTTCATTATTGATAACTTTTATATGCGTTTGATCGCTTTATTTTTGTTCATCATTGCCGCCTTGACCGACCTCGCCGATGGCTACTTTGCCCGAAAATACGGTATTATCACCGGCTTTGGGAAATTTATGGATCCCTTAGCCGATAAGATTTTAGTCTCTTCCGCTTTGATTTCTTTTATTGCTTTGGGGTACGTGTCCCCTCTACCGGTAATATTAATCATTGGGCGGGAATTTGCCATTACGGGATTGCGCTTGCTGGCGGCTTATCGCGGGGTTATCATATCGCCGACTTGGTGGGCAAAAGTGAAAACTTTTTTCCAACTGAGTATCGTGGGTATCGTATTGGGATATATCACACTCGTTACCGCTTTAACATATTTTCAAAGCCCGTCACTTTCGTTTTTTGAATTTAATTATTATTATTATTTTAATTGGTTGCTATGGATTACAGCTATTATTACTATCTGGACAGGTATTGATTATATGATTAAATATTTTTATATGATAAAAACAGTGTTAAAATAGAATTGAGATAATGAAAAATATTTTCGTAAGACTTATTGCTACCGGTATATTCTCCGGTTATGGTCGCCCTTTTCCCGGTACTTGGGGAACGATACCCGCTTTGTTAATTGCTTTTTTCCTCGTCAAAGGACAATTAGGACTATTGGTAATCGTTACCGTTATCACCTTTTTTATTTCTGTATGGTCATCATCGAAGGCGGAAAAAATGTTCGGTCACGACGCCAAAAAAATAGTTATCGACGAATGGGCGGGGATGTTTGTCACTCTTTTATTTGTCCCTTACTCTCTTACCAATTATTTGATTGCTTTCGTTGCGTTCCGCGCTTTTGATGTGATAAAAATTCCGCCTGCGGCACAACTGGAAAATCTGCCGCGGGGATGGGGCGTAACTTTGGATGATATTGCGGCGGCTTTTTATGCCAATATTTTCACCCATGCCGTTATCTGGAGCATCGGACAAATAACAACCATGCAATAAACAAAAGTTGAGATAAAAATTATGGATGTGGAAATTATTACTATCGGCGATGAACTTCTCACGGGTCATACCATCAATTCCAATTCCGCTTTTATCGCCCAACGGTTAACCGATATCGGCTTAAACGTTCGCTATATCAGCACCACCGGCGATTCTCTGGAACAGATGGAGGAGGCTTTTCGCCTGGCTCTAAAACGCGCCCGGGTAATCATAACCACCGGTGGATTGGGTCCGACTGACGATGATAACACCAAAAAAGCGATCGTTAAAGTTTTTAAAAGAAATTTGATTTTTCACGAAGATGTTTTGGATAATATTAAAAAACGTTACGCCCAAAGGGGCATTGAAATGCCGGCGATTAATCAAAACCAAGCCCTTCTTCCTCAAGGAGCTACTTTTTTTTCCAATCGCTATGGTTCGGCGGTAGGTATTTGTCTGGTGGAAAACGGACGTACCTTTATTTCTCTCCCCGGTGTCCCCCAAGAAATGAAACAGATTATGATTGATGAAGTAATCCCCTATTTGAAAGGGTTGAAAAACAATCAATCGCTAAAAATTATAAAACTACGCACCACCGGCATCGTGGAATCGAAATTATCGGAATTAATCACCCCTGAACTAAAATTGAAAACCGGCGTTAAATTGGCTTATCTGCCCTCTTACTCGGGAGTCGATTTGCGCATTATCGCTACCGCTGAGAACGATGACGAAGCCAACGAAAAGGCTCATCAACTCAGAAGATACTTAGAAAAAGTTGTCGGCAAATATATCTATGGCGCCGAAGATGATACTCTGGAAGGGATTTTGGGACAATTGCTAAAAGATAATGACAAAACTCTCGCCGTTGCCGAATCATGTACCGGGGGACAACTGGGGATGCTGATTACTTCCGTATCGGGTTCATCATCTTATTTTTTAGGCGGTATTATTTCTTATTCCAATGAAAGTAAAATTAAAGATTTATCCGTTCCCGCTGATGTAATAGATAATTTCGGAGCGGTGTCGGAAGAATGCGCCAAATCAATGGCACAGGGTTGCCGCCAGCATTTTGAAAGCGACTACGCTTTATCTATCACCGGTATTGCCGGCCCTACGGGCGACACGGAGAATAAACCCATAGGAACTACTTATATAGGATTGGCAACATCTCATTCAACTTACGCCAAAAAATTCAACTTTGGTTCCGATCGTCAAGCCAATCGCACCAGAGCCACCTATGCCGCTTTGGAGTTTTTAAGAAGAGAGATGCTTGATATAAAATGATACGTCTTTTTATTGCTCTGCCACTAAATAAAGAAATCGAAAATAAACTTGGCGATATGATTTCTCAATTAAAACAAAATGGCGGGGATATTAAATGGGTGAAACCCCAAAATATTCATTTAACGGTAAAATTTCTTGGGGATACCGAGCAAAAATTAGTCGATGACATAATAGAACACATTAATTCCGTCATCATCCAATACCAACCGATCATAACAAATATTACTCATTGGGGCGCTTTCCCTAATTTAAGGCGTCCCCGAGTCATCTGGGTGGGAATAGAGAAAAACACGGAGACAATCATTCAACTAGCGGAAGAAATTGATACTCATATCTCTCAGTTGGGTTGGGAAAAAGAGAACAAAAAATTCAAAGCTCACTTCACTCTGGGAAGAGTGCGCAACAACAGAGGATTAGAGCGACTTACAGAATACATACAAGAATATAAATTTGAAGAAGTCAATTTTGTTTTTGACCGGATAATCTTGTTTAAATCCACTCTTACCCCCCAAGGTCCCATTTATGAAAAACTTCACGAAGCTAAATTAGGTGAAAAATATTTCACCTAACATAGATTTTTCTCTTATAAGGACATCTCGAATTCAATTTCATCTCGCATGGGGATACCAAAATTCCCCACTTCGGGAATAGATGGTTTGATTTTACGTGATAAGGAAAGGGCATTAACATGCACCGCCGCCAAAGTGAAACCCCGCCGCTGATAAAAACGAATCGCTTCCAGATTATCGTTGGTGGTTATTAACCAAAGCCGACGGCACTTTTTTTGTCGAGCTATTTTTTTTACCGCTTCGATTAATGCGGTGCCGATTCCTTGAAATTTCTGGAAAGCATCCAAAGTTACAATTTCGCATTGATCGTCGGTGATTTCGTAGGTTACCATTCCCACGCGGTTACCCGCTTCATCAATTGCATAAAATCCATCAATGTCAGCGGGGTATATTTTTCGTCCGCGACTGACAATAAAATCCGCCAGCCAGCTTTGGACAACCTCTTTAACCCAGTCTTTGTTACTCTTAAGGATAGGATGAATAGATATTTGCATAATTTTTTTCATAAATTAAGAAAAATG
The DNA here is from genome assembly GCA_013151855.1 of FCB group bacterium. Classification (GTDB taxonomy): domain Bacteria; phylum Zixibacteria; class MSB-5A5; order GN15; family FEB-12; genus JAADHM01. The sequence goes on from JAADHM010000016.1 coordinate 3,994, forward strand.
AATATTACCGACTCCGTCGGAAATAAAACTAATTCCCAAATAAATCAAAAATAGGGCGCAAACAAAAATTAATATTTTCAACCCTTTACCCATAATTATCTTTTTACCGGTCCATAATAACAAAGTGACGCCGGAATACCAAACAAAATCGGAAAGGATATGCCCAAAATAAAAAACCACAGGACCAACCACTCCAAATTTAAGCGATTTCACCAAAAAAGCCAATCCGGTTGTCGCCCACCATACGAACCAATAGGGATTGGATAAAGTGGCGGTGATACCTTTGCCGGCAAGTTTGTGGTTCGAGTTCTTTTCTTCGGAGAAGGAGTTATAGTTTACCTTGTTTTTTATAATGTCATACCCCATCGAAATTCCCATAAGAATTAAAGCCACGCCACCAACGATACCGATTATAGAAGCAACAACGATGTTCTTAGCCAAAGCTACCAATCCCAAAGAAAGGATAACAACCACAAAGATTTCGGCAATCGCATGACCGACAGAGATAATAGGACCGGTCTGCCAACCGTGGCGAGGAGTTTCCGCTATCCCCACCGCAAGAAGCGGACCGGGCATCATCGCTCCGGAAAAACCCACGACAAAAGAATTGAAAAATATTAAAAATAGCTCCATAATAATTACTAAAATATCATAAAGACAATATTGTTCCGCAATAGTATTTAATTAAAAAACGAAATCTACAAACAGAGTTAACCGATAATTTTTAATTTGGCATATTTGGCCATTATTTTCTTCAAACCAAAGCCGGAAAACATAATATTCAGCACTAACGATTCTCCATACCCTTCCGCTTTGACAATCTTTCCTCTTCCAAAAGTAGGATGTTGCACTAACCGACCCGTCCGCATTATCTCCGACTCCTCAAAATCATAATGAACACCGACAGGAGTATCGTTTCCCTGCGATAATCTTTTTTTTGAAGCAAAATAACCGTGGCTTTTGACATCGACTCCGAAACGAAGTTGGGAACGTTTATCAACCAAATCTATCAGTTCATCGGGAATCTCCTTGATAAAACGGGATGGTATCGACTCCACCTCGCCAAAGCGATAGCGGACTCTTGCACTGGATAAGTACAGCTTGCTTTTCGCTCGGGTAGCGCCGACATAAAAAAGACGTCGCTCTTCCTCCAACTCCAGCGGCTCCGAAGTAGTTCGATTTAAAGGAAACAAACCTTCTTCCAAACC
>JAADHM010000021.1 GCA_013151855.1 FCB group bacterium
TGCCGGTTATGATGGTATCATCTTTAACAACCGATGGTGCCAGTGCTACCCTTGATGCCCTTGATTTGGGAGCTGTTGATTTCATTCCTAAGCAATTATCGTATGTCAGTCTTGATATTATTAAAATAAAAGAAGAATTACTGGCTAAGATTAAAAGTATTGCCAGTCGTAAGCACATTTTGATGGCAAAATACAAAACACGATCCTTTTCTTCCCGTGAAAAAACAAGGAAGTTTCAAAAGGATGTTAAATCTGTACCCCCAAAAAGAGAAACCAAAAAATTTATACCAAAGCGACACCATAAAGTCAATATTATTGCTTTGGGAACTTCAACCGGCGGTCCTCCGGCTCTTCAAAATGTCATTCCCAAATTACCACGCAATCTCCCTGTAGGTATGTTGGTTGACCAACATATGCCGGCGGTTTTTACCAAATCATTAGCGGAGCGACTTGATGGCTTGTCTCAGGTAACGGTGAAAGAAGCTTCCGACGGAGATCCCGTGGAACCCGGAGTGGTTTATATCGCTCCCGGTGGTAAGCAGATGATGGTAAAAAAAAATGGTGTCAGAGGAAGAGTTGTGGTTTCTAACGAACCTTCTCATACTTTATATAAGCCTTGTGTTGATATTTTAATGAATTCGGTCGCTGATGAATATGGCAAGTTTTCTTTGGGTGTCATATTAACCGGTATGGGGCATGATGGTTTGGAAGGCTTGAAACAGATTAAAGCCAAGGGGGGGGTAATCATTGCTCAGAATGAAGATACTTGTGTTGTTTATGGTATGCCCAAAGCGGTTATTGATGCTAAAATCGCTGATCATATTGCCCCTATTTCAGATATAGCTAATGAAATTATTAGCTATTTTTGATAAAATTTTTTGTTGAAATCAATAAAATATACTTCTATCATTTCAATAATGGATTATTGGAGTGAGAAATAAAAATATGGATCATAGAAATAGAGCCAACAATACCCTGCAAGAAAATAACATAACTGAAATTGAAAAATTTACCGATTCTTATGCTTCTTTTAATCGCATCGTTAATTCTCTTCAAAGAAAATATTTGGAATTAAAAGATGATTTTACCGAACAAAATGAAAAATTGGTGGAAGCGAATAAAAAGCTTGTAGAACTTACCAAAAGTAATATCGCGGTAACGGAATTTTTGAACAGCATTTTAAATTCTGTTTCTGCGGGTGTTATCGCCGTCAACCAAAATGGTTATATAACTCATTTTAATCATGCCGCTTCCAGAATGTTGGGTATTCCCCGCAAAGAGCCATTTGATAAGTTATATCGTAATATCATTCCTCCCGGAGAACCCGTTGATGCCAATGCCTTACGAGCTGCCGAAACGGGGAAAGAAGTGAATTCTATAGAAAAAAAGATAGAATTAGCTGACGGATCACACCTGCAAATATCGGTTTCAACTGCTATTTTAAAAGATAATGAGGATCGTCCCGTCGGAGCGGTGGAAATTTTTCAGGATTTAACCAAAATAAAAAAGATGGAAAAAGAAATTGCGCGTCTTAATACCTTAGCGGCTTTGGGGGAAATGGCGGCTACGGTGGCTCATGAAGTTCGTAATCCGCTTGCCGGTATCGGTGGTTTTGCCGCTTTGCTGGAACGCGATTTTGATGAATCCGACCCCAAGAGAGATTTGGTGAAGAAAATTATTCGTGGTGTGGAAAGCCTTAATAAAACGGTCACCACTCTTTTGAATTATACTCGTAACGAAGAAATAAATTGCGTGTGTGTTGATTACGGCAATTTTATAAAATCAACTATCGAGCAATTCAAAAACAATAATATTAATAAATTAAAAGATGTCCGTTTTGAATTTGATGATAGCCCAATATCTGATAAACAAGCAATAATTTTAAAAATCGATAAGCTCCTTTTTCGGCAGGTGTTTTATAATATTTTTACCAATGCCGTGGAAGCATTTAAAGGCAAAGGAACTATTGAAATCAAAACGAGAAAACTTCCGCGTCAGACAGCTATTACTCGTTATGCTGATAAATTGATGTTGGGGATTGATGAAACCATCGTTGAAACCGCCGTAATTGATAACGGTCCCGGAATCGATAAAGAACATTTGGAGAAAATCTTCGCCCCTTTTTATACCAATAAGCAAGGAGGAACCGGACTGGGATTAGCCATTGCATGGAAAATAATGAAAGCCCATACCGGTGAGATATTCGTGGAAAACGTAAAAAATGGCAAGGGAGTTGCCTTTTATTTATTAATACCGACACCAATTGATAATGTATACAGGGAGAGTAAAAAATGAAATATTCAGTCTTAGTTGTTGATGATGATAAATTAGTCAATGAATTTTTAGTCGAAACCTTAAAAAGGTCGGGATATAATTGCCATGCGGTTTTTTCGGGGGAAGAAGCTCTGGCGATTTTTAATCAACAAGAGTTTGATATTGTTCTGGCTGACTTAAAAATGAAAGAATTGGACGGAATAACTTTACTCAAAAATATTAAAAGAATCAGCCCTGAAACGGTGTATATTATTATGACCGCTTATGGTTCGGTTGAAACGGCCGTAAAGGCTATAAAACTTGGGGCTTACGATTTTCTTTTAAAGCCGGTGTTACCGGAAACTATTGAGCATATTTTGAATCGCGTAACGGAAATGTTAAAGTTAAAATCGGAAAATGAAATAATGCGTAAAGACCTTGCTCATAAGTTTCAAAATATCATTGGCAAATCCAAGACCATGCGAGAGGTCTTTGACCTTATCCAATCCATAGCCAAAGCTCGCTCCACGGTGATGATTACGGGAGCTTCCGGTACCGGTAAAGAATTGGTGGCGCGTGCCATTCATTATACTTCTAATCGTAAAGAAGGACCTTTTATCAAACTAAATTGTGCCGCTTTACCTGAAAATTTGGTGGAAGCGGAATTATTTGGTTATGAAAAAGGAGCTTTTACCGATGCCAAGAAGACTAACCGCGGGCGGTTTGAATTAGCCGATGGGGGAACATTGTTGCTGGATGAAATTTCCGAAATGCCTTTGAATTTACAATCCAAACTGTTACGTGTCATACAAGAAAGAGAATTTGAACGTATCGGGTCAAGCGCTACTATTGCGGTTGACGTCCGTATTGTCGCTACTTCCAACCGTAACTTAAAAGAACATATTGCTCAGGGAAACTTTAGGGAAGATTTATTCTATCGTCTTAATGTGATTCCTATTCGTTTGTGCCCCTTAAATGAACGGAAGGAAGATATTCCTCTTTTGGTGAAACATTTTATCAACAAATTTAACCAAGAAAATTCTAAAAATATCAGTGGTGTCGATCAAAGGGCAATGAATTTATTAATGAAGTATCATTGGCCGGGAAATGTACGCGAATTGGAAAATCTGATAGAGCGAGCGGTAGTAACAGCCAAAGAAAATATTTTAACCGAAGATGATTTCCCTGTGGAGTTGGCGCTGGGTCCGGCCGGAGATAATTTAGCGGGTCTTAAAATTCCCATGAAACTTGAAGAAGGTAATAAATATCTCATTTTAAAAACTCTTGAAAAATTTAACGGCAATAAGACCAAAGCCGCTGAAGTTCTTGGTATCACAACTCGGACTATCAGAAATAAATTAGCCGAATATGATTTTACGGATAAATAACGATTATATATTCTTTTGTTTATAGCTCGGAAGCAGCTTCTTTTTTCCCCTTTATAAAAGATATTTTATGCCGATGTCTATAATAATGGTTAACTGCCATTTACGGTGAAATATAAGTGTCTATAAAATTGGGTGATTGATGGATTTTGCAACTATTGTTGGTTTAATTGTCGGAGTAGGAGCAATAGCCGGTTCGTTTGTGTTCGAGGGGGGAAGAATAGATTCCATCTTCCTTTTCCCTCCGATGATGATTGTTATTGGCGGAACTCTGGGTGCTACTGCTATTTCAACCTCCTTAGATACGGTATCAAAAGTTCCGACATATTTGAAATTAGCCTTTTTCAACAAAACATACTCTTTTAATGATACCATTAATTCCTTAGTAAAATTAGCGGAAAAAGCCAGAAGAGAAGGGATCTTGGGGCTTGAGGAAAATCTTAAAACTATTGCCGAACCGTTTTTCCGTAAAGCTATTCAACTGGTGATTGATGGGACGGAAATTACGGTGCTGAGAGAGATTCTGGAAACAGAAATTGCTTATATTGAAGAACGGCATCGAAAAGGTATCGTTTTCTTTCAAAAAGCCGGTGGCTTCGCTCCCACAATGGGAATTTTGGGAACGGTATTGGGGTTAATTCATACGCTCAGTAATACTTCCGATGCTTCCAAAATGGCCGCTGCCATTGCCGCTGCTTTTATAGCTACTTTATGGGGTGTTGGTTTGGCCAATCTTTTCTTCTTGCCCATTTCAGATAAGCTCAGAATGCGGCATGAAGAAGAAATCGCCCATCTGGAACTGATTATGGAAGGCGTTCTTTCCTTACAATCGGGAGAAAACCCGAGAAATATCCGTACTCGTCTTTTATCGTTTGTCTCACCGAGAATTAGGGGAAATGAGTTATAAATATGTCTCGCAGACGAAGAAGAAATGAAGATCAGGAAAACTTGGAACGTTGGTTATTGACCTATTCGGATTTGATAACCCTTCTGTTAGCTTTTTTTATTGTGATGTATTCTATGTCTCGCATCGATGCCAAAAGATTCGGCAAAATGGCGGAAGCTTTAAATGGGGTTTTAAAAGGCGGCACTTCTATTTTGGAACAAAAAGAAGATAACCAATCTGTAAAGGGGCATGGTTTATTAAAACTGGGTAATTTAAAGATGATTCAGAAGCAGATTAATGAGCGTTTTAAAAATGTCGGTTTGGATAATAAAGTGCAAACGGAAATAACAGAACGGGGTCTGGTAATACATATTATGGAATCGGCTCTTTTTAAAGAAGGTTCAGCTAAGCTGGAACCAAAAGCAATGAGGATCCTTGATATCGTTTATGAAAGGATTGCCAATTTACCAAACCATATCAGAATTGAAGGACATACCGACAATCGTCCTATTCATACCAAACTTTTTCCTTCCAATTGGGAGTTATCTACGGCGCGAGCTACGGCAGTGGTTAGATACTTTATCGATAATTATAAAATGTCTCCGGATAAGATTTCTGCTTTGGGTTACGGTGAGTATCGACCTA
>JAADHM010000014.1 GCA_013151855.1 FCB group bacterium
AATCGACTTCATTGATAGACAAAATGAAAAAGGCAAAATGGGAAGATGGTTCCCTAAAGGGAAAATTGGTATTTACTCCGGCGGTAGCTTTATCTATTATGGTCTTTTTTGCTTTGTGTTGTCAATGTGCCGCTACTTTGGTAACCATTCGTCAGGAAACTTTAAAGTGGTTTTATCCCATAATTACTTTTACTTATATGACTATTTTGGCATATATCGGGGGGTTGGTAACTTATCAAATTTTTAGTAGGATGGGCTTATAATGAGTATTTTTTGGCAACAATTATTAATTGGAGTGGCTATAGGTCTATCCATCTTATATCTGGTAATTCATTATGTGCGAAGACGAAAACGCAAAAGCGCCTGCAGTGCCTGCCCCACTTTGAAAACACTTAAGAATAAGCATCGATAAGTTATTTTATTTTCAATGAAAATGATTCTCCTTGAATAATTCTGAAAAGTATATTAATGATTAAAATGAATTGTTAATGTGTTTTTATCGGTGTTGTTTGCCTCTTCTGTTTGACTTAAATATTAGCCCGTTTTATATTGAATAAAAATATTGGTTAAAGATGTTTCAAAATATTCCCATTTTATTGGGGCAATACCGCCCCCTCGATTCTTTTTTGCATCACCTTGATGCACGGGCAAAAATTATTCCGGTAACTTTGATTCTGGTATTGTCTTTAATAACCTCATCGTTTGGTTTTTATATTATTATTATATTATCTTTGTTTTTGGCATTAATGTTTTCCGGTATCAGCTTAAAAACTCTTGCCAAAAATTTTCAACCGATTTTTATTTTGATTTTTATAACCGTATGTTATCATTTGCTTTTTTCAGCTCGCAATTCATCGGTTTTATTCAGTATGGGAGGGGTAAAAATCACCCGAGGCGGGGTTTATATGGCGGCATTTTACTCGTTGAGATTGATTATTTTTATTTCTATCGCTTTTTTTGTGACGCTGACAAATTCTCCTTCGGAGTTAGCGGATTCTTTGACCAAGCTTTTGAAGCCTTTGGAAAAATTACATGTTCCGGTCAGTGATTTGGCGTTGATATTATTTATCGCTATCAGATTTATTCCTATTCTTTATGAAGAATTCAATGCTATAAAAGATGCTCAGATAATGAGAGGGGTGAATTTTACCGGTTCGATATTGAATCGTGTTAAAAAGACCACCAGTATCATAATTCCGGTATTCGTATCGGCTATCCAGAGAGCCGATGAGTTAGCGCTTGCGATTGAAGCGCGAGGATATCGTCATGGTCAAAAGAGAACCTTTTATTCTCACTCGGTCTTTGGCATTAAAGAATGGGTTTTCCTTTTTGCGTCTACTTCGTTAATTATGTTATTATTTTTTATGATTTGATAAAGCAAAATAATGTTTAGGAAAAATATCAAACTGGTTATTGAATATAAAGGGACTGCATATTCAGGATGGCAATCACAAGCGGATGGGAAAACTATTCAGGATGAAATTATTTCCGCCATTTTTAAAACGACTAATCAAAGGGTCAATTTAATCGGTGCCGGACGTACCGATGCCGGGGTGCATGCTCTGGGTCAGGTAGCGAATTTTATCATCGAACACCCTTTGGAGACGGAAAAATACAAAAACGCTTTAAATTATTACCTTCCTTCGGATATTAGAATCAAAAAAGCAGAAGAAGTGCCTGTTGATTTCAATGCTCGATTCGATGCTGTTTCCAAAAGATATCGCTATCTGATAGCGTTAGAAAAATCAGCTTTGTATCGAGAATATCGTTGGGAGTATGTAAAAAATATCGATTTTTCCATACTTGGCGAAGGAGCCAAATTAGTGGTCGGACAGCATGATTTTAGCCCTTTTTGTGTTGTCTCTTCGCGAAAGGAAAATAATGTCTGCCGCATTGATTTTGCGCGTTGGTCGCATATCGGACCGCTTTTTGTCTTTGAAATAAGAGGTAATCGTTTTTTACACCGTATGGTGCGCTCATTGGTGGGAGCAATGGTAAATATCGCCACGACCGATAAAGACCAAAACAAGCAAAACTTGACTTTGGGAAGATTAGAAGATATTATTAAAAATCCAACAATGGAAAGAATTACATTTACAGCTCCGGCGCATGGTTTGTATTTGGTGTCGGTTAAATATGAAAAGGATGAACAAAAATGAAATTTTTTATTGATACGGCTAATATTGAAGAAATAAAAGATGCGGTGTTAATGGGGGTGCTTGATGGAGTAACGACCAATCCTTCTTTAGCCGCCAAAGAATCTGCTCCTTATCGTGACCTTTTGAAAGAAATATGTAAGGTAGTCTCGGGACCTGTTTCGGCGGAAGTGCTCGCAACTGATTTTGAAGGGATGGTAAAAGAAGCTAACGAATTAGTGGAAATTGCTGATAATATTGTGGTGAAAATTCCTACCATTTCGGAAGGTTTAAAAGCCATTAAAGCACTGAACCAACAAGGTATTATGACCAATGCCACTTTAGTCTTTAGTCCTTCACAAGCGCTTTTGGTGGCGAAAGCGGGCGCTTCTTATGTGTCACCGTTTATCGGGCGTTTGGATGATATTTCAAGTTTGGGAATGGATTTGATTCAAAATATCGTAACCATTTATAATAATTATAATTTTAACACGGAAGTACTGGTGGCATCGGTACGTCATCCTATGCATGTTGTCGAAGCGGCATTGATTGGAGCCGATGTTTGTACCATGCCTTACAAAGTCATAAAAAATCTTATCAAACATCCTTTAACCGATATCGGGTTGAAAAAATTTATCGCAGATTATAAGAAAGCTAATAAAGATAAATGATAAAACGTTATACTTTAAAAGAAATGGGAAACCTCTGGTCGGAGGAAAATAAATTCAGAACCTGGCTGGAAGTGGAAATTGAAGCCGCTCGAGCTATGGCTAAATATAATATTATTCCCCCCAAAGCATTTCGAGTTATTGAGAAAAAAGCGAATTTCAATATCGACCGCATCAATGAAATTGAACAAGAGGTCAACCATGATGTCATCGCTTTTTTGACTTCGGTAGCCGAGTATGTCGGAGAAGAAGCCAAGTATCTTCATTACGGTATGACATCGTCGGATGTTCTTGATACGTCTTTATCCCTTTTAATGAAACGGGCGGCGGGGATTATAAACAAAAAAGTAGATATAGCTTTGAAACAGATTAAAAAATTAGCTTTTGAATATAAGATGACCCCCTGTATCGGTCGTACTCATGGAGTTTTGGCGGAACCGACAACGGCGGGATTGAAGTTTGCTCTTTGGTATGAAGAATTAAAACGAGCGCAAGAACGTTTTAACGCAGCGGCAAAAATGATTTCCGTGGGAATGATTTCCGGAGCCGTGGGGAATTATGCTAATCTACCGCCTAAAATCGAAACTATGGTGTGTAAAAATTTGGGGCTGAAGCCGGCTAAAATCACCACTCAGGTTATCCAACGGGATCGTCACGCTTTTTATCTGAACACTTTGGCTTTGCTTGCTTCTTCACTGGAGAAATTTACCACTGAAATTCGCAACCTTCAGAGAACGGAAATCGGGGAAATGATGGAAGGTTTTACCAGTGGGCAAAAAGGCTCTTCGGCGATGCCTCACAAAAAAAACCCCATAACCGCCGAGCGTATTACCGGTATTGCCCGACTTATGCGCGGATATGCTTTGTCTTCTATGGAGAACATTACTCTTTGGCATGAACGAGATATCGCTCATTCTTCGGTGGAAAGAATTATTATTCCCGACAGTACCATCATTATTGATTACGGATTACAAAAATTTATCGGGTTGATTAAGAATCTGGTCATAAATGAAAAAAGAATGATTGAAAATATTTATTTTAGGGGGGGAGTGGTGTTTTCACAACGTTTGCTATTGAAACTGACGGTTCCCCTTGGTTCTCGGGAAAAAGCTTATCGCATCGTGCAGAAAAAAGCGATGCTTGCCAATGATGGTAAAGGTCGCTTTATTGATTTGGTCAAAAAAGATAATAATATCAGGAAATATTTGAGCGAATCGGAAATAGAAAGCTGTTTCCAACTGGATTATTATACTAAGAATGTAAACAAAATTTTTAGACGGGTATTTAAACAATGATCGCACGTGAAGGTTTGGCTTTCATTTTTATCGGTGCTGTTTTAACCATCGGTTTTATCATCACCGCCGTGCGCTATGATAATAAGGTGCTGCTTGTCGTCAGTCTTGTGTTCGCTATTCTGACCTTGTTTACTACTTTTTTCTTTCGCGATCCCCAGCGTGGTTTTACTCCCCATGATAATCTTCTCCTATCTCCCGCCGACGGGGAAATTATTGCCATTGAAGACATACAAAATGATTCTTTTGTCGGTGGCAAAGCGATTAAAATTTCTATTTTTCTATCGGTCTTTGATGTTCATATCAATCGTATTCCGGCTACGGGAGTGATCGATTATGTCAAATATAATCCGGGAAAGTTTTTTCCCGCCTACCGAGAAAAAGCCTCTTTGTATAATGAACAGACGGAAATTGGCCTCACGGCTTCCGCGGGTCAAAAATTGATAGTCAAACAAATTGCCGGAATAATAGCCCGCCGCATTGTCTGTCATTTGAAAAAAGGTGAAAATGTTACTGTCGGTGAAAGATTTGGTTTGATAAAATTCGGTTCCCGAACGGAGTTAATTATCCCTGCCGACTCTAAGTTGTTAGTAAAAAAAGGAGATCATATTTATGGTGGGAAGACCATAGTAGGTTATTTATCCGGTGTCATCAACAGCAAAGAGCATAATAAGAATCGGGGAAGCAATGTCGAATTATAAAGGTCTGTTCCCCGGTACTTTTACCATGGGGAATGTGGTTTGCGGCTTTCTGGCTATCTTGTCGGCATTTGAGGGGCATATTACCACGGCATCCTGGTTCATAATCTTAGCCGGTTTTTTAGATGCTTTGGATGGGAAAATCGCTCGCATAAGCGGTAGCGCTTCCCAGTTCGGAGTGGAGTTGGATTCACTGGCGGATTTTCTTTCTTTTGGGGTGGCGCCGGCGGTTTTAGTTTATTCCATTAAGCTCAATTCATTGGGAAAATGGGGTTGGATTATCTCCATTGTTTATATTATGGCGGCAGCTTATCGCTTGGCTCGTTTCAATTTACTGGCCGATACGGAAGAAAAAAAAGATTTCGTGGGATTACC
>JAADHM010000038.1 GCA_013151855.1 FCB group bacterium
TTGCTCAGCTTGAGTATGGCTGTAAATGCTACTTCTTTCAGGCGCGATTGGTTTTTACTATATGGAGGAGCAAATTATCCCGAAAGACCAAGGCGAGATACTTTAATTGCCCAACGAAGTAATCCGGGTATGGGAGTCTCTGGGTTTGCTTCCGATATGGATATCATTAAAAGTATCAACCCTGATTTCATTTGGCTTTTATATATATCGGCAGAGGACAATTATGTGCCACCTTATAGTAGTACTGAAGAATCTGATTTTTTAGATTCCATAGCGAACGCTAATGGACAAAGCAAAGAAATCCATTATTTACATTATTGGGATACAACAAGAGTTACTTTAGGAGGAACAACCGTAACCATCCCCGCTTATCAGTATGCAGTTACTTCTCAAGATTCTTTTAATTCTCGAATCCCTGTATATTATTCTAACTTGACCAGACGGTTGAAAAATTATAGTAATTCCAATAGTATTATAAACCATGTTTTATATGTCCAATATCGTATTAAAAAAATAAATGTCAATCACTACTACAGTGGTATTTGGTTTGATAATTCTGCGCATCGTTTATATAATTATGGTTCTGTTGTATCTGGTGGCCATGTTTATGAATCTCCGATACATCAAAGAATTGACAGTATTGGAAGAACTGATACTGGTTTTTGGTGGAGTAACCTCAAACAATTTTATTATGCTTTAAAAGATACGATGCGAAATTCGACAATTTGGTCCGCTGATGGTAAACATAAAGTTTTTGGGTTCAATCAAAGTAATCTCTGGACAGACCAATATGCTGATTCTAATTTAACTGATTTTCTCTTCCCTGAATTTGAATATAGTCCTGTAAGAGACCGTCCTTTATACAATGTTTATTATAGGGATTCTATTGCTGCCGCTAATGGAGTTAAATTATGTTGGATGGCTTTGCCCACTACATCGGTTAATGGTTATTCGGGTTCCTATACTTATCAAGAGGCTTTATTGGGTAATTTATGTTATTTTTATGTGACCTGCTCGGATTCGGCTATTTTTTATCAGCAGGGAACGAATGCCATCGATAACCCTGATTGGGACACTAAGGTTTGGTGTGGCGCGATGGATTATAATGTCGGACGACCTGTTGATGCCAAGTATTCCATCGCTCAGAGCGGGACGGATGGGGAAGGATATTCTTATACGATATACAAACGTCAATATCAAAACGCTCTTATATTTGTTAGACCAAGAGGGAGATGGAATCAAAATATAGATGCGGGGACAGCGGTTACCTATAATTTGGGCGGTACTTACAAAGAAGTTCTTCCCGATGGAAGTCTGGGAACGGAAGTCAATGCCGTAACTTTTAGAAATGGTCAGGGTCGGATAATGAAACCTGTCTCTACTTCTATCGATAGCGTGGCTCCCGGTATGATTGGTGATTTGAGTTGCTCTTCAGGGACTGGTGATGGCAGGATTAATCTTACATGGACAGCGACCGGTGATGATGGCAATCAAGGGACCGCTTTTAACTATGTTATCAAATATTCTCTTTCTCCCATTACAGCCAGCAATTGGTCGTCTGTTACCGACAGTATGCCCTTTCCTCCTCTACCGGCGCCATCGGGTTCATCACAGTCAGCCACTCTTTCCAATCTCAACTCCGGAACTGTTTACTATATCGCTTTGAAAGTATATGATGATGCTTTTAATGTGTCGCCATTATCAAATGTTGTTTCCTGTGAAGCCAGTGTCAATACCACCGGCGATATAACGGCGCCCGCTGGGATTACCGATTTAAGTTGTGTTACCGGCGATGGTGACGGGAAAATAAATATAAGCTGGACAGCTACCGGCGATGATGGCAGTCAAGGTACCGCGACAACATACCTTATAAAATATTCTTTGGACTCCATAACAGCAAGTAATTGGTTGACTGTACCCGATAGTATGTCGAATCCTCCCACGCCGGCAGTTTCGGGAATACCACAATCAACAGCTCTTACTAATCTTGCCCCGGGGTCTGTTTATTATATCGCCATGAAAGTATATGATGATGCTCTTAATATTTCTCCTTTGTCGAACGTGGTTTCTTGTGAAGCCAGTGTCAGCATTATTACCGGTAACGAAGAAAGTGATTTTATCTCGGCGACATTAATTCCCGATAGTGGGGCAACTCTTTCAGCCAGTGAGCCGATATTATCGGCAAGAAATATTATTGTTACCGGCCAGAACTTTTACTATTTTGATATTGCCACCGATTCCAATTTTTATAACAATTTGATTTCGTCTCCTCCCATTGCTCAAAGCAATCATAATTTTACCGATTGGCAGGTTACGGTTCCTTTGGAGAAAAACCAAACTTATTATTGGCGGGTGCGAGTGAATGATTATCCCTATTCCAAAGTTTCCAGCTTTACCGTAGCCCAAGCGGATTATAAAGCCTACCCCACCAAAGTTCATTTTCAAGAAGGTGAAAAAGTAACTTTCGATCTTCCCGATAAACCGGTTGATTTGTTAATTCAAACTATTTCGGGAGAAACCATATTAATAAAAAAGCGCGTTTCCGGTCAATGGGAATGGGATGGACGGAATGCTTCCGGTAATTTGGTCTCGGTTGGTATTTATAGTTGGTTTATTAAAGATACCAAATATAACGGAAAAATAGTGGTTAAACCATAAATATAATAGGTATTGATTTATTAAAACTCCTTTTTGCCGGGTACTTTATTATTTTAAGTATCCGGTTTTTTATTGGTAGATAATATTTATAGTATTAATTTAATAATCAGTTAGCGATTAAAACTTAAGTGTTGATTTTAAAATATAATAACCGATATATTGTTTAATAACCTAATTTTATCTATTTTGTTGAAGTAATGAAAAAACTGATTAAATTAATATTTGGAAAAAGCAAGCTATTCAATTGTATATCGTGGGCGTATGATAAGTATCTGGCGGAACAGGCAACCCTTTATAAACCGGAACAGTTTAAAAAATGTGGGCAGGGTGTATCTATTGCCAAAGGGGTTAAAATTAATATGCCCGAAAGAATGATTTTGGGTGATAATGTGTTTATCAACAGAGGAACCAATATTAATTCCGTCGGTGGCTTGTATATTGGTAGTAATTCCGGTTTGGGGATAAATTGTACTATTTTTACTTGGGAACATCGTTATTTGTACGCTGATAAAATTCCTTTTGATGAGATCGCAGAATTGAAGCCGGTTATAATCAGAGATTTCGTCTATATAGGGGCTAATGTTAAAATTATGCCGGGAGTGGAAATTGGTGAAGGGGCTGTTGTTGGAATGGGATCGGTGGTGACCAAAAATGTTCCTCCTTTGGCAATTGTTATGGGTAATCCCGCTCAGATTGTTTTCTACCGTGATAAAGAGCGCTTCTTAAAATGTAAGAATGAGAAAAAGTTTGGTCCTTTGCGTTTGGTTGGTCAATATAAAGAAAATATTGCTCCCATTATCAAAAAGAGATATGAGAAAGAGTTAAAAGAACTGGGTATGATATAAAAAATTAGTTAAGCGAAACGTTTTTTGTTCAATTGATAAAAGTTTTTATTTCCATCTAAAAATCAATCTAAATATTTTTACTGATCGGAATTATATTTATCAATTAAATCCAGTACTTCCTGTTGCGTGGCTTTGTCTTCTTTGAATTTTTTTATAGTCCGATCGATATCAAAGCGGAAAGTATGGGGGGCATTAAAATCATAGACAAAAGCGCTCATCTCCGCTTCATTGAGAGTGCCAAAACCTTGTGAATGACATCCGTTTAATGTTTGCCGAGTATTGTTATTGCCGATGTCATAATCGGGGTTGAAATATTGTTGGTTAGGCAAAAGAGGCCAGAGATGATATTTACTCATGTAATAATCAAGTGATACGGGATCTTCGCCCAATCCCACTGTTTTTGCTTGTACGGCATCGGTGCCATAACGTGAACCATACCCAATCCATTCCGCCGAGGTGATAAATAAATCCGGTTTGCGGCAAGTGTTAATCCAAGCCCCAATAGCTTCACCTGCTAAATTGGCTAAGGTCGCTTCATCTCGAGAGCAACGCCAACCACCGTAAGCGTGGAGGTTAGTGTGTAATTTATCATTGAAATACCCATGGGGGCTGTTTTCTATTTCGGTAATACCCAAAAATGATTTGGTGGCACTGGTGACACCGGCATAATCCTGACTCCCACCTGTTCCGTGATTATTTAAGGTAGGCATTTTGATGAATTTCATTGCCGGTTGATTAGCGTATCCGTTATCATAAATACCGTTTTTCAAATCTATCAAGCGATTGGAGTAAGGGGAACGGAAAATGGGATAAGGTAGATAAAAAAGACAACCGTAAGTAGGGGAGGTCCATTCCGGTCGCACCCATCCTTGTCCTTGTTGGGGGCCATTTATTACAGGCCATTGGGTGCTGTCATCCTGATTTCTTCTTAGTTTAACGGCATTAACATTGCTATGACCATTGTTCTGATAATATGTTATCATATCGTTGAAGTTATAAGGTCCGTTGCGTACCATTCCACTGTCGGTAGCATACCAATAGCCGTAACCTTCATTGAATTGAGTGTTTTCGGTAAAGATAATCTCGCCGTCAAAACCGCCCGGGCGATTTAATATTAAATCTATTAATCCCATAACTAAGGCGCAATTCGTAGCTCCCTGATTGACATATTGACCGTTGGGATTGATGACAACCACGTCATCGTAGCCGATAAAGTTTTCAATGCCACCGAAACGCATATCAATAACTTTGGCAATATTTTCAGCCGGGGTACCGTTTTTAGCCACAAAGATATTTGATTTAATGGCGGCATAAGTATTTTCTGCGGAAAATAAAATCGAATCCAAAAGATAACCGCCTATTATGGTTCCGCCGGTTATGCGAGTTATGTCTTTGATGAATTTTCTACGGTTTATATGTTTCATCTTTTTCCCCTGCTTATATGTTAAGGGAACCCAAAAGATTCTTTTTAATTTGTTTTCTTTAAATTGTTAACTATATATAGGTATTTTATTATTTCATCGGTACATTATTGATTAATAATTAATACTATTTATTATCCGTTTTATCAAGTTATTTTATCGTTTAAGGATTTAAAAGTTTGATTTTTAATATATTTTTTGTTAT
>JAADHM010000187.1:0-5125 GCA_013151855.1 FCB group bacterium
CTCCAAACTCATCTTCAAAACCAACCGGTTATTTTTAAAGTTCCGGTTTGATTTTTTATTTTAATTATTTGATTGGAAGAAGGGATCCTTATGCTATCTATGATTACTTTCACCATCTCCGATTTTCCGGAAGAATTGGTATCGGGTTGGTCACTGGGCATATCATTTATATATCTGTCGTTGGGGTATATCTCTTCGCTATGTTGAGGTTCGTTAATTGTGGGAGGAAAAGGAGGAATTAAGCTGTCGATTTCCGGTAGGATTAAAATATTAACTTGATTCAAGCTGTCGGTGAGATGTGACATTTCATCGGGAGGTAAGTTCTTTTGTGTTAACAAAAAACTCGTTTGGTTTTGAAGATGAGTTTGAAGTAACTTCAGTTTTTTTAGAGTCTTGGACAGCTTGGTTTGATTGAGCTTTAGGCGATTTTCTTTCAAGGCTGTTTTGTAATCTTTAATCTTTGCTTGTAAGAGGTATGATTGAATGAAGATCAAATCTCTTTTATTTTTTTGAAGTTGGGGAGTTATTTCTTCCTTGAGAACTCTATCAAGCAAACTCAATTCGAGATGTAAACTTTTTATCAATTCTTTTAATGTTCTGTTATCGGATGATTGATTTATTGTGTCTATACCGGTTGATAAACCTTTATTGAGTTTGTGGAGATCGTTTGATAATTGGTTAATATCAAGGTAGTAATTTCCTCGATTGATATTTTTTATAATTTGATATAATTCCTTTTGATATTGTTCAATTTTACTGTTATCGAGTTGAGCGAAATAGCCATGATAATCCTGAGCAATTTTTTTTAGCTGTTTTAGAAAATCTTGATAATCCCCGGCGATTTCCCGTTCATTGCGATTCAAGGCAATAAACGCCGTATTCTGTTGTTTTTCTAAATCTTCGTTAGGGGGCAGTGAGGATTGAGCATGGACGGAAAAAAAAACCACCGCCCAAGTAAATAAAGCCATACCGATGATAAGATATTTGTTTTTCTTTTTCGATAGCGATAAACACCGTTTACCGGTGATTAGTATAGCTCCGTCCCATGGGTTTTCCGATGAAAACACCGACATTTTTTTGAAGGGAAAAGGCAATTTCTCAACAAGCTTTCTTTTAATAAAATATGTAAGCATCATTTTAATAGTGACTTATTTATAAAACAATTATAAAAAAATATTTTCATCCATTTAGAGTATACGGTCAATAATTGTTTTAGTTTCTTAATGTTAACCAAATCATAAAAATATATCTACAATAATTGGAGGTATAAATTGATGCTTTTTGTCCATAAGTATGAAAAAGAATGCATAAAACTTCATTACCAAATTATTAGAAAAAGACCTCATAGAAACCATAATAATAATTATCAATTTTATCTTAAGCATTATCAATAAAAGGAAGGAATTTAAAAATAATTTTAAAATGGTCTGTTTTGAATAAATATCATAAAAAGGCATCCTATTTGCTTTCTTTTAGATAAACCGAATAGAAAAGGAAATACTTATGTTATATAGAATATCTCTTATTCTCTTAATTCCTTTTTTGTTAATATCTTCGGTGTATGGAATTGATCGTACCGCTATACATGAACAGAGAATAGGAGGCATCCCCCATCGCGCATTTCTTGCGGAAAAACCGCAGAATACTATGGTTTTGGCTTCCGGTGATGGAGATATTCAAATTTCCGAATCAATTGCCCCGGCAACTTTTAAACAAGACCAAGTGTCCATAGTTTCTTTAAAAGACAACACTTGGCTGGCTGCATGGAGCGATAACCGTTTGGGAAATGCAAAAATCTACTGGCAGCATTTGGATGCTTCGGGAAATGCTATCGACGATAACCTGTTAGTGGCTTCTTCGACTGTGGGGGCTGATTATGTCGACCCCAAGTTAGCGGTGGATACTTTGGGTAGAATATTCCTTTTCTATCGGGATCGCACTAACGGGTTAATTTTTGGCTCTCGATATTATAATGATTTAACTACCGATATGTCTCCTTTTTTAGTTAATGATACCAATCTATCTTCCTTTGCCGGTCCTTATGACTTTTCCGTCTATCCCGATGGCAGAATCGTTGTCGTTTGGGAGAATTATACGGTCGTTGGTTCCGCCATTGAAATGAAATTATTTGATAAAGGCGGCAATGCCATCCTGGGACCTGCGGTGGTGAATTCCGATGGCGGTTCTTCCGTTCATTGGGTGCCTTCGGTAGCTGTCGACCCTACCGGTAATTATTTAATAGCTTGGGAAGATTATCGAAACCTGCGCGCCGATATCTATTGTCGTCTCTTTAATGGCAACGGCTTACCGTTGGGAAATGATTTTTCCCTTGTTCCTCCACCATATAACGGTTTTTCACAATTTACTCCTCAGGTGGCTTTTTCTACGGTTGATAAATTTGTAATCGGGTGGATAGATCAGCGAGAGGGACAGGAAATCTATATGCAAAAATATAATGCCGCTTCTGGGTTAGTGGGTAGTAATGTAATCCTTTCTTCCCCTGATACGTTGTATATTAACTGGGATTTGAATTTTAGTATTTCCCCCGATGATAAACTATTGGCTACTTGGGCTTCCTTTGGACCGCAAAATAATATCATGCAACTTCAATTCGATACCGGTTTTACTCCCCTCGGACAACCGCAGATAGCAACTAATTTTACCGTAGGCCGACGATGGGCACCGGTGACGGCTTTTAATAAGATTAATCAACATGCTCTCGGTTGGACGGAATTTGCTTCCAATAACGCTGATATTAATATGATGATCTATGGTTCCACCGGTTTACCCCTTTTATCCGTTCCTCTAAGGCTCAATGATGACAGTGTCGGTGCGGTTTCTTCGGAACCTTTTGTGATTCCTTCCGCTCATTGGTATAATTTGGTCGTTTTTCAGGATCAGCGTAATGATGCGGGTGATATTTATTGTCAAACCATATCCAACGCCGGAATAAAATATCTTTCCAATGTCAAAGTAAATCAGGATAGTGGAAATAATCTTCAAACGCAACCATCGGCGGCGGTTTCTATGGCTCAAGCGAAATCTCTTATCGTTTGGGTTGATAATCGCAGTGTCGATGGTATTCCCGGGCAAAGGATTTTTGGCCGGTGGGGAAATGAATTGGGTGAATTTACTCAAAATGAATTTATTATCTCCGATAGTTTCCAGACCGCCATAAAAAATGAACCTAAAGCGATAATGAATAACGCTGGCAGAGGATTGGTCGTTTGGGAAGATAAAAGAGATGGGACACAACAAATTTACGGAAGATGGCTTAATCCTAATGGAACTTTGGATGGAAACGAATTTATGATATCCAATCCGACTAAGGATACCCTTAATGTCGATGTGCAACTCGGTTTGGATTCATTAAATAGATTTTATGTAGTTTGGCTCGATAAGGGATTGTCTCAATCGGCGGTAAAAATTAAATGGTTTAATGTCGATGGTTCGGAGGGTAATAGCTTTGATTGGACTCCGTCAATAGCGGGAGTAACTATCGATGAAATGTCTGCGGCGGTATATGGTTCCGGTAATATTAGTCTGCTCTGGAGTGGTACCGATAATGTCAAAAAGCTATATCTTACCGTATTGAACAATGACGCTACGGTGGTTTTGTCTCCTTTAATGATAGCCGATAATAACAACGCGCAACCATCGGCGCCGGTATTGGCCGTCAGCAATAATAATTATTTAGTTGCGGGATGGCTTGACCGCAGAGATATAAATCAGCGGGTCTATTATCAAGTCCTCGATGATAGTTATCAATTCCTTGGCGGCAATCAACCGGTATCATCGACCATTCCTGAAATTATGCTTTCACCGACAGTCAGCGCTTTTAACGGGCGCGCTTGGTTTGGCTGGGTTGATTCCCGAAGCGATGGTTTTAATATCTATGCTACCAACTTTGTCTATCTTCCCACCGATGTCAATGATGATAAAGGTAATTTGGTACCTAAAGGATTTAGTCTTAATCAGAATTACCCCAACCCTTTTAACCCTTCCACGGAAATAACTTTTTCCTTACCGGCAAAAAGCAACATAACTCTTGCTGTCTATAATATGTTGGGACAAAAGGTCACCGTTCTTGCCCAAGGAATGTTTCAAGCGGGCGAACATGAGGTATTATGGAATGGTAAGAATAAAAACGGAAAACCGGTGTCCAGCGGAATGTATTTTTATCGTCTTCAGACCGACAGTTATTCCGAAACTAAAAAGATGATTCTTTTGAAATAAAGTGACTATTTGTTATTGATAAAATATTGACATCTGACAGCTTATAAAATCGGGATTAGTATCCCTTGGGACTGATGTCCCTTTATATCCATAACTTAATGGGGAAAAAACAAAGCGCTGAAATCCTGAAAAAAATGGGCGATAATACCGGGCCAGATACTTCCGGTACGGATATATAAAAACGCAAATAAACCTCCGTAAACCGAGATGACAATAAAACCGGGGAAGCCCTGATAAGCATGACAAGCGCCAAAAACCAAAGAAGAAACCAGCGTGGGAATCACCCAGCTTTTAAATTTACCAACCAAACGCAGGCGAGTCAAAAGGTAACCGCGAAAAGTAGTTTCCTCACAGATACCGGCGGTTAAAGCAACCATAACCCAGACAATTTTACCGGAAGTGTCTTGAGGAATGAGCAGAGCGATATCTCCGGGCATAGGTAATCCTACTTTGGCCAAAAGCCAAGCCAGACCGGATAAAAGAGCATTTGAAGCCAGTAAAAAAGCAAAAGCCCAGGCAAAATCGACAGCGCGAATCTTTTTAAAACCAACCCCTTTAAGCAGCGTGTTTTCCCGATAGGTGGCGATATAGAGGAGCAGGAAAACAGCCCATTGTAAAATCATGGTAGAGAGAAATAAAATCATCCGTGTACCGGAATTGAGATTTTTGAGAAAGCTGGACGGATCTTGTGTAAAACCGGAACCCAAAAGGGGGTAGATGATAATAATAAAGATAAGAGAAATATAGGTAAGCCGGGAAGTCTTAAAATTCACATTACCGGATTTCTTTTTAAAACGTATGAAAGGGTCGTTATCGTCTATTGTCGGATTAAAAATTTCCTGCCTCTCGTATTGATTCTGCTCCAAATTATTTCCTTAGTTCTTCACAT
>JAADHM010000187.1:5132-8613 GCA_013151855.1 FCB group bacterium
CTTTTAACAATTATTTTATTTATCGGATGTAATTTATATTATCTTATTTATCAAACAAAGGATCAATTTCTTGCCTTTTTCCCTATCTATGAATCCCATGTGAGTCACATGATACGGTAATTGCCTTTTGCTGATAAACTAAGTGAAACGGTTGTGGTAGTCAAGGCTCTTAACCTCATATATTTTGCGGGGCATAAGGAGGTTAAATGTCTAAAAACAAATTGATTTTTCAAAATTGGATTGTGGAAATCGGCTACGATCCTCAACGTAAAAAAATAAGCAAATACATAAATCCCGAAAGATTCCAAAGGGATAAGGATAAAGAAAAAAGGAGTGATTATTCCTCGGAAGAAATAAAAACCGCCGTGAGAAACGCTTTAAATATGCTTTCCGATGAGGAACGAGAATTTATCATTCATTTTCATTTTATGGGTGAAAATTATAGAGAAATATCGGAGAAATCGGGACGTTCGTTCTATAAACTTACCGCTTTACATAAAAGGGCTTGTAAAAAACTATATGGAAACTTAGCTGTTTTTGTCAAAAACCGTTTTCATATCGATATCAAAATTGAAAATTTATGTCCCTTGTGCCCTTCACCTTATTTGAAAGAGATTAATAACATTATAAAAAATCGTGATAAATCCCAAACATGGAAGCCAATCATAAAAATTTTGGAAACTAAATATGGAATAAAAATCTCGACTCCCCAAATTTTGATAGGCCATGAAAAATATCATCTGATAAATGATAATAAGACTTGATTGTAAACTTTTAAAAAAGGAGCCAATTATGAATGAGAACAAAACATCGGTCACAAAAGTGCGAGGAGAACACTGCTTAAATATATTCGTGTCTTATGAATTAAAAGAAAAGCTTAAAGCTTTGGCTAAAAAATATGATCGCACCACTTCCGATATGGTCCGAGCGGTTTTAAAAATCGGTATCCCGATGATGGAAGGGCTTTCCGAGGCTGAGGAAATAATGGTGAAAGAATATATCGCTCTATTTCGTAAATTACGGCAGGTAAAGTCCTTAAAAGAAATATAAAGGTGAAAAGGGACAAAAATTCAAATGAATAATTGATTTCCATAAAATCAACGACCAGACGCTTTTAATGTCAATTATTTACCCGTAAATATGGTTTTGTTTTCTAAAAAATACTTGAGTTAAAGCATAGTTATTAGTATAATCCACAAAGTTTAATCAATTTTAACATTAAGAGCTGATGTATAAAAAACAACGTACGATAAAAAAAGAAGCTTCTTTAACCGGTATTGGTTTACATACCGGTAATCAATGCGAGGTGACCTTTAAACCGGCTCCTCCCGATAGCGGTATCAGATTTGTCCGCGCCGATTTACCGAATAAACCGTCGGTAATCGCCGATATCGATCATGTGGTGGATATCTCTCGGGGTACTACTTTGCAGAATGGAGAAGCGGTTGTTCACACGGTAGAGCATGTTTTGGCTGCTTTTGCGGGGCTTCAATTGGATAATATGATCGTGGAATTAAACGGCAATGAACCGCCTATCGGTGATGGTTCCGCCAAACCTTATGTGGATAAAATATTGGAAGCCGGAATTGAAAAACAGGAAGCTGACAAAGTATATTTGGAAATTGATACCCCTATGGCTTACAGCGAAAAAGATAGAGGGGTGGATTTGGTCGTCACTCCTTCCAACGACCTTCGTATTACTTTTATGATTGATTATAAAAGCCCGGCTCTCCGTACTCAATACACCACTTTAGTTGATTTGGAAAAAGAGTTTGTTGATGAATTCGCTCCCGCGCGAACTTTCTGTTTCTTATCCGAAGTGGAGTCGCTCAAAGGAGCCGGTCTTATCAAAGGTGGGGGATTGGACAACGCCATAGTCATTTATGACTCCGATTTAGGGCAGATAGAGGTAGACCGTATTCGTAAGGTATTGAACCTTAAGGAGAAAGCGTTTGTCGGTGAAACCGGTATCATCAATGATATTTCTCTTAGATTTTACAACGAGCCGGTACGCCACAAGACTTTGGATTTGTTGGGTGATTTGTTTTTAATCGGGGTCCCTTTTAAAGGTCATGTTTTAGCTGCTCGTTCGGGACATAAAGCCAATGTGGAGTTGGCTAAAAGAATGCGTCAGCTCTATAAAAAGAAAAAAATTGCCGGCAAGTATTCCACCCCCAAAAGTGAAGTTTTTTTTGATATCAATGCCATATTGAAAATTATGCCTCATCGCTACCCTTTTCTGCTTATTGATCGGATTATTGATATAGAACCGGGTAAAAAAGTCATAGCCATAAAAAATGTAACCATCAACGAACCCTTTTTCCAAGGTCATTTCCCCGGTCATCCCATTATGCCCGGAGTTTTGGTTTTGGAGGCTATGGCACAAGCGGGGGGAGTGCTTCTGTTGAATGCTATTGAAAATCCGGAATCGAAAGTTGTTTATTTTATGTCCATTGATAACGCTAAATTCCGCAAACCGGTTATTCCCGGTGACCAGCTTCGTTTTGAACTGGTGATGCATGCTTTTCGACGCAACACTTGTAAAATGTCGGGACAGGCTTTTGTCGATGATAATTTGGTGGCTAATGCCGATTTTATGGCGATGGTGATTGATCGATGACTGATATTCATTCTTCGGCAATTGTATCCCCCCAAGCTAATCTTGATAGTAGTGTTTCTGTCGGTCCCTATACCATTATTGAAGATAAGGTGACAGTCGGTAAAGGAACGAAGATTGCTTCTTCGGTATTGATTGCCAACGGTGCTGTTATCGGGGAAAATGTTCGTATCCATCATGGTGCGGTCATTGCCACCGAGCCTCAGGACTTAAAATTTGGCGGCGAGGAGACACGCGTTGTCATCGGTGGTGGAACGACGGTTCGAGAATATGCTACTATCAACCGTGGAACGGTGGCGCATGGGGAATCGAGCATCGGCGAAAATTGTTTATTGATGGCTTATTCCCATGTTGCTCATGATTGTATCCTTGGTGATAATGTTATTATGGCTAATTCGGTGAATCTTGCCGGCCATATCGAAATTGGAGATTTTGCTATTTTAGGCGGAGTGTTGCCCGTGCATCAGTTTGTCAAAATTGGTGCCCATGCTATGATTGGCGGTGGATTTAGGGTTCAACAGGATGTTTGTCCTTATGCTCTGGTGGCTGGCTACCCTTTGCGAGTTATCGGAATAAATGCCATTGGCTTGAAAAGACGGGGGTTCAAAAAAGAGGTTATTCACAGTTTGGAAAAGGCTTTCAAAATTCTATTTTTTAGCAAACTCAATACTTCGCAAGCGGTGGAAAGAATCAAAGGCGAAATTGATTTGATTCCCGAAGTTCAGGAAATCCTTAGTTTTCTTGAACACTCTCAAAGAGGCATTGTTAAAGGTAAGTAATTGAACTTTTAAAGAGTGTTCTCTTTAATATGATGGAGAAGGGAAAATGTCATTCCTGCGCAAGCAGGAATCTAAAGATAGATTC
>JAADHM010000035.1 GCA_013151855.1 FCB group bacterium
CCCCACCTATAATGTCGCCCAGGTAAAAGCTTTTCCCAATCCGTTTGTTATTGAGAACGGGAATGAATATCTTTCCTTCAATGTCGGGAAAAAGGGTCGGGTAAGAATCTTTAACGTTGCCGGCGAACAAATACGTGACATGCCTCTGCAACCCTGGTATGGTAAAAACCAAAAAGGAGAAACGGTAGCAGCGGGGGTCTACCTCTTTATCATAACCGATAATGATGGCAATATGGGCAAAGGTAAAATTCTTTTAATTCGCAAATGATAAAAATCAAACGCATACCTTTAGATGATATTTCTCAAGGAAAATTACAGCTTTTTGATACCCGATCTTTTTTCGCTTCGGATGTCTTTATGAATTTATGGCGCTCTATAAATGGTTTCCCTGTTTACTGGGTAGCCGAAGAAGATGAAAAGATATTGGCTTTTTCCCCGGGAATTGAGTTTGGAAGTAGTGTTTGGCGACGATTCCAAGCTATGCCCGATGGTTGTTATAGCCGTATCGTATTCTCCGAAACAGTGAATAATAGAGAGCTATTGGCAAAAATGATAGGGGACGAAATAGCGCGTTTCGGTTATATGAAAATATTTATTTATGACTTTGACCATTATTTTGAAGAAGTATCGAATTATAAATATAAACCCTGTGAAACTTTGTTGGTGGATATAAGTGGTAGAGACTGGTTTCCGCCAGATAAAAAAATTCAATCGGAGATTCGCAAAGCCCAAAGAGAAAATATCGTTATTCAGACATTCGACCCTCAATTGCATTTTGACCAATTTATGATTTTGATGAAGCAGACGGAAAAACGTCATCGGCGTTCCCCCAAATATCCGCAAAAATTTTTCCAAGCTCTGGCAGAGCTTTTGCTTAACGATAAGCGTCTGGTTTGGTATTGGTGTGAATACGATGAAAAGCCGGTGTCTTCCCATATCAATATTATCGAGGGCGAGATGGTTATTAACTGGCAGGTTTATTTCGACAAATCTTTTTCCTTTTTGAAAGCCAACCAATATCTTCTTTATCATCTGGCCAAAGAGATGTCAGCCAAAGGGATTAAATATCTGAACTTGGGAGCTTCGCCGCCGGATGCTTCGGGTTTGAAAATTTACAAAAGTAAGTGGGGAGGAAAACCGTATCATTACAATTGTTATTTCCGTTTTTCATTGTTGTTGGGGAAATTGTTTTGAAAACAAAAAGAATCAAGATTTTGCTTTTGTCCGACAGCCGCTCTTTTCATACGGTTCGTTTCGCTAAGGCTTTGAAACAGCAAAACTGTCATGTTTTAACGGTGTCTTTGGAAGACGGAGAAATGTCTTTTGTTCAACTAAAAAAAAGAGGACCCATCGAACAAACCCATTATCTGTTGGCGGTTTTACCTTTGCGAAAGATTATCGAAAGATACCAACCCAATATTATCAACGCTCATTTTGCTTCCGGCTATGGTTTTATCGCTGCTTTGGCTCGGGGGCAAAGACCGATTCCCATAATTGTAAACCTTTGGGGTTCGGATATTTTGATTGTGCCCGGGAAATCGCCTTTGCATCGTTTAAAGACTATCTATGCGCTGAAAAAAGCTGATTATATCGTTGGTGATTCCCAGTATATTGTTGGTGTCGCCCATCAGTTAACCCCTTTTAAACATAGCGAAGTTATCCCTTGGGGAATCGAAAGAGAGTTTCTCCATTTACATAAAAAAAGTTATTCGTTTCATCAACCGTTAAAAATAATTGTTCCTCGTGCTCATGAAACCGTTTATAATAATTTGTTTATTGTCAAGGCTTTGGCTCCTTTGATTAATGAGGGAAAGATAACGTTGACTTTTCCTGCTTTTGGTTCTCTGTTCAAAAAATTTAAAAGAAAATCCCAAATTCTTGTGGGCGATAAGCTGTTGTTTTATCCCCAGTTTATTCGACGGGATTTTTTGAATTTTATGGCTCAACATGATTTGTATCTTTCCGCTTCGCGGTCGGATTCTTCGCCGGCATCACTGATAGAAGCGATGGCTTTGGGCTTGTTGCCGATAGCGGCTAATATTGAAGGCGTGCAGGAATGGTTAAGTTCTTCCAGTGGTTTTACTTTTACCCCTGATAACCATTCCGAATTATATAATATTATGAACAAAATAATAAACAGTGCTGAAATTTATGACGAAATGCGTCGAAACAATCGCCAACGTGTGGAAAGAAAAGCTGTATTTGAGGATAATATCGCCCAACAAATTAAGATTATGACTCGATTATTGAGAAGGAAGCCAATTGAGTAAAAAACGGGTGTTCTTAATTTGTTATTATTTCCCTCCATTAGGCGGTGCCGGGGTAGGGCGTCCCTTGACGCTTTATAAGTATCTTCCTCAGTTTGGTTATGAATGTGAAGTGCTAACGGTAAAAGCGGTAGCTTACAGATATTATGAGCCGGAGTTGTTAGCGGGATTGGATGATAGCCATATCTATCGTTCCGGTTCGCATGATCCGCAAAGGTTAATGTATTTGTTCGGTATGAGAAAAGTTAAAGATACTGTTATTGCCCGAGGGAAGAAAATTTCCGACCGTTTTTTCCCCGACCCCAAAATCGGCTGGGTAAAGTCTGCTC
This sequence comes from FCB group bacterium, assembly GCA_013151855.1. Taxonomy (GTDB): domain Bacteria; phylum Zixibacteria; class MSB-5A5; order GN15; family FEB-12; genus JAADHM01. Next base: position 2,597 of record JAADHM010000035.1, read on the forward strand.
AAAAATTGGGACGAATCTTATGCGAAAACAAAAATTATCACGGTATTATTTCCACTTCTCCGCCTATCTCTTCGCACTTGGTAGCGATGAAATTATCACACGAGTTTAAACTTCCTTGGGTTGCCGATTTTAGGGATTTCTGGACGAGCTATAAAGCCGAAGATTGGTTTGAGGAACCAAGAAAAATAAAGAAAGCGCAAAAATTGTTACAAGAGATAACCGAGAGGGCGACAAAAGTTACGGTTGTCAATAGAGCTATCAAAGAATATCTAAAACGGGGGATAGTAATACCTAACAGTTATGATGAAGACCGAGTGAAAAAATGGCTCTGTCCCACCGATACAAATAACTTTGTCATTGGTATTTTAGGCACCATTGATCATTTGACGCCCGTGGAACCACTTTTTAAATTGTTAGCACTTTTTAGAGAAAAATATCCTGATTTGTATTTAATGATAAAACTTATTCAAGTGGGCAATATCACGCTAAAAGATTTCGATTCGTTGTTGAAAAAATATAAGTTAAGTGATAAGGTTCAAATATACGGAAGAAAAAACAGGGAAGAGACTATTCATATTTTATCGGATACTCATCTGCTTTATATGGGTCTTTCTATGCAATATGGTGTTGGTGCCGGAAGAATATATGATATGCTTGCCTCGGGGCGTCCTCTTCTTGCTTTCGTTCCTTCTCATGGTGTGGTAAATGATTTAATTGAAGAGTCCAACAATGGTTTCCGCTTCGATGAAGCTATTTTTGATGGTGCTTGTCAATACCTTTATCGACAACTGGTAAAATTCAAAGAAAAAAAACTTACCATAAATCCCCTTCCCTCTTATGCGGATAAATATTCTTCGAGTAATATGGTGCAACAGTTTATCGCTGTTTTAGATAATTTAAAGCAATGATTATTGCTAACGAATTAATACCATTTTTTTAACGGCATTAAAATCCTTCGTTTCCAAGCGATAAAAATAAACACCGCTGGCAACCGGTTGATTGCTTTGGTCGTTTCCGTTCCACTCTGCCGTGTAATCTCCTGCCGGTAGTATTTCATCTTTTAAGACTTTGACCGTTTGCCCTAAGAGATTATAAACATAAAGTTTGGTGTATGTCTTCCGAGGCAGTTCAAAGTTGATGGTAGTAGAGGGATTGAAAGGGTTGGGGTAATTTTGACCCAGTGAAAAATGATCGGGCAATTGAGAGTCTTGGTCATCGTTAACATCGGTAGCCATAGAGAAGGTGTATTTGTTTTTATTTATCAGATAACCGCTTTTAATAGCGGCGATAGTATAAGTTTTATTTATATCTAAATTGTCGGTAATTATTTTTCCTTCGCTATCGGTTTCCCCCTGATAAATGATGCCGGTATCATTGCTTATGACCACCTGACAACTTCCGACGGGCGAAGATTGAGAAGTAACATTAATCGTTAACCTGTTATTTTCAAATGAAGATGCCATGGCTATTTTTTTGGGGAGGCGGGTATAAACTTTAAGAGTGGGATCGCCAAAGTAATTGAGTCCATAAACTTGGTCGCGATAGTAATAATAAACCGCTTTGGTATCATACAATGCTTCCACCGCCGGTCGCTTTGGATGGGCAAAAAGAGAATCGAAAAAAGTTTTTTGAAGCAATTGACTGGTGCCTACCCACCCCCAGCGAGTGTAAGCGACAAATGCCACCGCGCCGGCATTTGGAAGACCAAGAGCGGTTGCCACCAAATTGGGATTGGGAAGATTCATCGGTGGTTGATCCATATCAAACCCGCCATTATCACAGGCAAGTGAATAGTAAAAACCGGTTTTATTATTTGCCGTCAAATCGTTAAAGTTACCATTATCACCGTCATTTGATGCAGAAGTAAAATACGATTTGGGCCATTCATTATAAGAGGAAGTCCTAACACCGAAAGCGTCTGATTTACCGTGGGCTAAAATATTGATAATCCCATACCCCTGAGAAATAACATTTTCCACTTCGTTCGCCGGTAAATTATAAGGCGAAGGGTCATCCCCTCGAGATAACTCCACGCCGTTGGTGGTATCGATGGTAAAATAATACGGATAGGCAAGGGCAATATAATGATGTTGCCCGCCGTTGTTGAAATCCCGCATCTGATCTGATGAAAAGAAAAAAGCCTTGTCAAGATATTCCAAATCGTTGTTGCCAGGGTTGGTTTCGTAATTGATTAGTTTTTGCACATAGTTATCAACTTCTTCAATGGTGTTAAAAGGAAGACGGCCAACTTTTAATTCCGGAGTGAGGTCAACATCATCGACATATTTCTCGCCCCATACATTATCGTTGTCAAGATTCCAGTCACCATCGACATCGGCAAAGTATAAATCGCACACCTGTTGTTTATCTATGGAAGGTGTGGCGGAGGTATTATTGGGATAAGCATATCTTAAGGGGAGTTGCGTTTCATCGCCGCCCAATAAAACATATTGTCCTTCCTCGGCATAAAACTGTTTCAAGTAGTTCCGTAATTTTTCCGCATCATCGCGCCCGTTATATGAAGCAAGGATATCATCAATCAATTTCACTTCGGTTTTGATACCGGTTGAGGTTTTATACTGTGCCAGTTTTTTGAAAGGCTCTTGCAAAAGGGCAGAAGTGATAATAATATAGTCAATGTTGGATGATAGAGCATAAGATGAAGGATGCTTATTCTGCTTGTTTTGGTAAATATCGTGATAAGTTAAGATTCGTTCTGGTCTCACTTGTATGCTGTCAATAAAGAGATTGATGTTGGGGTTAAAATAGCAATATCCCGAACTGTCGATAGTCACCGGAAAAATTAACAACTGTGCCCATTGTCTATTGTCTATGGTAATTTTGTCAATAACCTGAACCGCTTTTTGCCCTAAATTGTCTGTCTTAATAGAGGGAGAAATGTCTTCATATCGTTTTATGTCGTCAGAGGTAGTGATATCATCGTATATATGATGAAACTGTAAACTCTCAATTTTCTTTTTATTGCCAACAGTGTAGTTGAAAGAAAAAAGAGATTGATTGTTTTTCAATTCTACAAAATATGTTTTAGCGGGAAGACTTACTTTAGCGCCTAAAGCTGTTTGTTTAAAATTCATATAATTGATATCGTGATTTATCTGGTCAATTTTCAAAGCGGACGAATCAAATTCAAAAGTTGTATTGCTTTCGGCTTTGCTCAAGCCACATAAAACAACCATCAATATTATAATATATTTTACCAATTTCATTTCCAGCATCTCGTTTCATTTTGTTTCAGGTTGAACTGACTATATCTAAGTGCAATTGTAGAACCTGTTTTGATGAGCGAGCAATAAGTGGGGGGGTTGGCTTTATTCTCTTGAGTATCAAGGTGATAGGGGGGACGATTAAAGCTGAAGGAATTGGCTTTAGATTTTAATGATAAAATTATATGGATATAAATCTATAATTTATGGGAGCCTTAAGATTTATTTTGTTTTGTCAATAAAAAAATTTTTCTCTATGGTTTCTTAAGGTATAAAGAGTTACCAAATTTCTAAAAATATTTTAATCGTTACTATTTGATTGGTAGCAACTTAAGTAGTAGTTTTTTTTATCGGAAATTTGAAAAAAGAACTTGACTTTGGTGGTAAAAATGTGATTATTAATTACAATTTTGGTATAATGTGGTAGAAAATGGAGGACCATTGAGCGGT
>JAADHM010000186.1:0-5084 GCA_013151855.1 FCB group bacterium
TCGGTGCTACTCCTGACATCCATTGTGCCGATTTTGAGTTCGCTTGCAAAGCCGGTTCGGAAGCGATGTTTGTTGCCATGAGTCATATAGATTCCCAAGCGATGAAATATGCGCTGGCTATTGCCGCCGATACTTCGCAAGGTGCTCCTTCGGACGCTTTGGAATTTTCAGCCGCCGCCGGCGCCGGTGCCTTTATTATGGGCAGTGACAATTTGATTGCCGAATGTCTTTATACTCATTCCTACATGACCGATATGCCCGATTTCTGGCGCCGTGAGCATCAGTTTTATCCTCAGCATGGTGGCAGATTCACCGGTGAGGAAGCCTATTTTGCTCACACCAAAGGTGCTTCGAATGCACTTCTGAAAAAAGCCGGAATGAAACCACAGGATTTTAAATATGCTGTTTTTCATCAACCCAACGGAAAGTTCCCTCAGCGGGTAGCTTTACAGCTTGGTTTCACTCAAGAACAAATTGACCCGGGTTGGTTGGCTCCTACGCTTGGCAATACCTATTCGGGAGCATCGCCGATAGGTTTAACGGCGACTCTTGATGTTGCCCAACCGGGAGATTTAATCTTTATGTGTTCTTATGGTTCCGGTGCCGGTTCGGATGCCTTTGTTTGGAAAGTTACTGACCGCATTAATGAAGTGCGCGATAAAGCAGTACGAACTCGTAAACTATTAGAAGAAAACTTGATTTATATCGACTATGGTACCTATGCCAAGTATCGTCGTAAAATCAAGAAGAACGATTAGGAGGTGGCAGCGATGAGAGAAGTTTGTATTGTTGGTGTGGGGTTTAGTAAATGGGGTGAGGTATGGCGGAAATCGATTCGTGACCTTCACACCGATGCCGCTTTAGCCGCCATCAAAAACGCCGGTGTCGACCATATTGATTCTATGTATATTGGTTGTATGTCGGGAGGCCTTTTTGTCGGGCAGGAACATTTGGCGTCGATGTTGACTGATTATCTGGGTATGCGCGGTATTCCCGCCACTCGGGTGGAAGCCGCTTGTGCTTCCGGAGGCTTGGCAGTGCGTCAGGCGTTTATTGAAATAGCTTCGGGAATATCTGATATCGTGATGGCTTCGGGAGTGGAAAAAATGACTGATTGTTCCGGTAATGATGCCACTTTTGCTTTGGCAACCGCCGCCGATCAGGAGTATGAAGTTTTTAACGGAGCCACTTTCCCCGGTTTGTATGCTATGATGGCTCATGCCCATATGGCGAAATATGGAACCACAAGAGCGATGTTGTCGGCGGTCTCGGTAAAAAACCATCACAACGGTTCTATGAATCCGGTCGCTCAGTATCCTTTCAAAATTACTGCCGAACAGGTGGAAAAATCGGTAATGATTGCCGACCCCTTACATATTCTCGATTGTTCCCCGATTACCGATGGCTCTGCGGCGGCAATTTTGACTACCGTTGATATCGCCAAAAAACTGGGCAAACCTTATGTAAAAATAATCGGGTCGGGAGTCGGAACGGATACTATTGCTTTAGCGCAACGTGAAGATTTGACCACGATCAAAGCCTCTACGATTGCTTCCCAACGTGCTTTTAAAATGGCTGATAAGACCATTGATGATGTTGATTTTGCCGAGGTTCACGATTGCTTTACTATCGCTGAAATAATGGTAGCGGAATCTATCGGTAAATATGAACCCGGTAAAGCCGGAGAAGCTATTTTGGCCGGGGAGACATCTTTGGAAGGTAAATTCCCGATGAATACTTCCGGCGGTTTGAAATCGAAAGGCCATCCGGTAGGCGCTACGGGAGTGGCACAGGTGGCGGAAGTTTATAAACAGCTTACCGGACAGGCAGAAAATGGCCGTCAAATCCGGAGCAATCCGAAAATTGGGATGACCCAGAATATGGGTGGTTCCGGTGGTTCTTCAGTCGTTCATATTATGGAGGTGGCATAATGACTATGTTTAGTGCTCGCAACTGGCGTGAATATCCTCATCGGTATCGGTTGGAGGCTTCCAAATTCAAAAAAAGCGGTAAAACCTATTTCCCCAAACGGATTGTCGACCCCGAAACCGGTGACACCGAACAGGAAACGGTAAAGCTTCCCGATACGGGTAAAATTGTAACTTATACCGTTATTCGTGTGGCTCCCAGTCAGTGGGGTGACCAGTCACCTTATGCTTTGGCGATTGCCGAGCTTACCGATGGTACCCGTTTGATGGCACAATTGACGGATTGCAATGTTAATGACGTCAAAATCGGTATGGAAGTTCGGATTGAATTTCGTCGTATCCAAACCGAAGGCCATCAGGGAGTCCTCAGTTACGGTTATAAGTTCGTCCCCAAGTGGTATTAGAGTTGATAGATTAAGGAATGTCATTTTTGTATGTATTAAAATGTCATTTCTGGTGATGGATTAAAAATGTCATTCCTGCGCAAGCAGGAATCTAAAGATAGATTCCCGTTTTAAAAGTTAAGTCGGGTCTTGCTCGCTTAGCGAGTGTGACCTGACTTTTTTTTAATAGTAAAAGAGTTTCCGTGACCGGCAGACGTCCTCGTCTGCCGTCGCCCACAGGCCTTTGTAGGGAACACGCCACGGCGCGTGTGTTCCCTACTATTTTTTAATCCCCACAGCAAGCTGTGGGATACCCGTATCCTCATTAACTATTATTTATCTGTCTAACCATTATTCTTAATAAAATATTTTTTGCTTTTTCCATAATTTCTACTTGACAGGGGCACAAATGTGCAGTATTTTGGTTTTGTGTCGATAAATATCATATAGAGTTAATATTTAAGCCCCTTTTTTCTATCTGTTCGGGGGTTAATGGGAAAGGAAGTCATATATGGAAGCAAAAAGTAATGATAGCCATTTTTTGGCGATGGAAATGTTCGAAGATTACCTGCCCTTGGCTAAGGCTTTTATCGCCACCGCTGATAATAGTGAAGATTGTGCTTATATAAATGCCGCCACTTGTCCCGACTGTGGAGGAGGAATGGTTTGTTTGGGGGGATGTTTCAGCTGTCCCTCGTGTGGGTTTTCCGTTTGTGGAGGGTAACGATAGTTTTTGCAAAAAGATGTCATTACAGTAATGTGGCAGACGAGGGCGTCTGCCAACCACTGAAACGAGAGTGTCTGTGCTGATTGAGGGAGAAACGAGGGTGTCTACCGATTACTGGAAATGTCATTTTATGGAGGGTAGCGATAGTTTTTGGAGGAGACTGTCATTCCTGCGCAAGCAGGAATCCAAAGATAGCTTCCCGTTTTCACGGGAATGACAATTAATAGAAAGGCGGGAACTCTTTGGAGGTTCGCCTTTTTGTGACCGGCAGACGTCCTCGTCTGCCGACCACCGAAGTAGAGGGAGACACATTGTCTTTTTGGTTTGTTTGGTAAAAACAGTGTTTTTGAGAGGGCGTATTTGAAGTATGTATTTGAATGAATTGGAAAAATGGGGGATACCATCCCGAATAATAGAGCGGTGGCAGAAGCGCCAGGGTGATTTGCTCCTTCCCGTACAAAGCCGAGCGGTGCGCAAAGGACTGCTTAAGCCATCGGGGAACGGTTATGAATGGCAACCGGAATCATCGGTACCGTCGATGCTATCGGTGAGGTCAGTACAATCGGTGCGACCGGTGCGGCTGGTGCAACCAGTGCGACCAGTGCAACCGGCGCGGCTGGTTATCTCGGCGCCGACTTCATCGGGGAAATCATTTTGTGCCGAACTGGCGGCAATAAAAGCGCTTACCGCCCGTCAAAAAGTAGTGATGTTGTTTCCGCTGAAATCGCTTGCCGAGCAAAAATATGAGTTATTGGAAAATACTTATGGTGATTTAGGGGTGAAATGCCTTATTGTGACCAGCGACCATCCTGAAAACGACCAAAAATTTCTTAAAAGCGATTATCAAATTGCCGTCGTTATTTATGAAAAATTTGACCTTCTTTTAACTGCTTCGCTGGATACTTTAAAAAATATTGGTTTGATAGTAATTGATGAAATCCAAAGCATCACCGAACCTATTCGAGGGGCAATTTTAGAACGGCTTTTGACTAAGATATTGGCATCTGATTATTATCCGGCATTAATTGGTCTTTCGGCAGTGATTGGAGATGATACCGGTTTTGCAGGGCGGTTGGCGCAGTGGCTCGATGCCGTACTGGTAGAAGAAACAGTGCGACCGGTAGAATTGATGCGAGGTGTGGCGGCGGAAGGGTCGTTTCATTATCGTCTTTTTAATAAGGGATTAGAGGGCAGTAAGCCGTTTGTGAAAAGGGAAATTAACGAGAAAGCCTTTGACAGTTTTATCAGACAAATAAAAGCTGATAACGATGCCACTTTGGTCTTTTTAAAATCGCGTATGGAAACCGTTGACTGTGCTTTTAAATTGGCGGCGGCGGTCACTTGGCCGGCGGCAAAAAAGGCGCTGGATAAATTGAACAACGAAGAGCCTTCGTTTTTGATTCGTTCCCTGCGTCAAGCGCTGGGGCGGGGGGTGGCTTTTCATAATTCCGACCTTTCCCCATATCAGAGAAAAATTGTCGAGCAAGCTTTTATAGATAAAGAGGTTAAAGTTGTGTTCTCAACGACAACTTTAGCTATGGGGGTGAATATCGCCGCCGATACCGTGTATCTTGAAACGGTTAAATATACTTCCGGAAAATATGACCGGCGTCCGTCACTGGTACCGCTTAGCCGGGCGGAATTCGATAATATGACCGGTCGAGCAGGACGGTTGGAAGCCAAAAATGATAATGACAAAACAGGGCGGGCAATTATATTAGCCGATTCCGAATTCGATCGGGATATTTTATGGAGCAATTACATCGCTTCCGATAATAACAGCCAATCAATGAAATCAGCCTTTGCGAGTATTCCTCTGGAAGACTGGCTGCTTAATATGATTGTTACCGGTTTGGTAGCAGATAGCAATAAAAAAACATTGATAGAACTGTTTCGTCATACTCTGTATGCTTGGTCATATTTGGAAACAGAACCGCCTGATTTTGAATTCCCGCTAAGGAAATTATCCGATAACAAGTTTATAACCATTGAAGATAGTTCCGGCGCGGTTGTCCCGACCATGTTGGGTAAAGCGGTGGCAAAAAC
>JAADHM010000186.1:5090-9146 GCA_013151855.1 FCB group bacterium
GTGGCAGAAGCGGTTCATTATCATAATAAACTTAAGGAGTATCATCCCGAAACGACAGCGGGGTGGATTGCTTTGGCCTTAAGCGGACCCGCTTGGAATTTGCCTCCCGGTATTTTGAGTCGTTATGAGCAAATGCAAAATGCTCCTTTGAAAATGCTCTATCAGCATTATGACCATTTACTCGATGAAGTCGTTTTTTTAACGGGAAATTATCAAGGCCATTACTATAATCAACCTTTATCATATCGTCAGGCGGCGGTTATTAAAGCGTGGCTTTTGCTGGAGCAATGGCGGTTATTGGCGCCGATTCAAAAGCTTGAAGAGCAGTTTCAGATACATCTGGGACAGATTTTATCACTGGGAGAAACAACGGCTCATCTGGTCTCTTCCATAGCCGAGTTGATTGGAGCTGTCGATAGGGAATCTCCCTTAAAAGACAGGCTCAAAGATTGTGCCTTCAGCCTGCATTGGGGGATACCTTCTTCTTTGCGGTCAATTCATAATTATTTCAGCGCTGAGCTTAATCGTTCCGATTACGGGGCATTGCAAAAAGCAGAGATAAAAACCTTGGGGCAATTTTGTGACCTGTCCTTAGAGTCTTTACGTACGTTAATTAACAAAGAGGATAAGTTAAAACGTATTAACAATAAAATAAAAAAACTTAAAGAGGAGTTTCAAATGGAAACAATAAGCACTAACACTGTCGTTTCCCAGAACGCTAAATATTTGGTGAATCAAATATCGGTGTTACCGGAGCTAATTGAAGTTGATGGTACTTTTGAACGAGAAAGGTTTCTGGTAAAAATTAATGGTTTTCCGGTCAGATTAACCGGCAAATCATTCAAGTATTTTACCAAATTGGCTTGGGCGAGAGTTAAATACGACTCGGGCTGGATTTATAAAGAAGATATCGAAAACGGCTTTAATCAAGCGCGTTATCTTTATCGAATGAAAGGGGAGATAAATGCCAACCTGAATATTGCCTGGCCTATTGTGGAAAATAACCGTCTGGGTTACTATCGGCTCAATATTGACCCGTCTAAAATTAGAATCAATATCGAAAATTTAAAAAACCACCCCGATTATGAAATCCGTTTGCTGGTAATGAAGGAACCAACAAAGACGATTGACTAAATGTAAATATTATTTATAATATTCTGTTATGGCATATTCATAATGTAATACTTTAGGTGTGAAATAGTTATTTAAAAATAGAATTGAAATCATTTCATATTTAAAGTTACTATGTCTATATAATAAAATATTGGCTATGAGGAACGGTCGGGTTATTAAGTTTATGGTCTTTGGAGTCGAAAATAACAATTGACAATAGGGCTAAAAAGAGTTGCTTTGATTCAGGTATGTAATGTTTCGCCGATAATATGCTCAATGGTGATCGTATGATTATTAAATGTAAGAATAAACTTTCAATTTTAGCTACAGATCAAATGGAGAAATTTCCCGTATTGCCTTTACGTACGGGAGTTTTATTTCCCGGAGCAATGTTTACTATTCAGGTGGGACGGCAAGAAAACTTGAAGTTAATTGAATACTGCCGGTCGAAGAAGAAAGAATTTATAGCGACTTATGCTCCTCCTAAAGAAAATGATCCGGAATCCTATTCAATTCATCAAGTTGGTGTTGTGGCTGTCATTCGTGATGTAAAGCATGGATCGGGGAATTCTGAAATAGTGACTATTGAGGGTCTCAAAAGAATAGCCATAGTAGAAGTGGTTAAAATGGAACCATATATTATTGCCACCGCCAATTATCTTCAACTTCAGAAATTAGTTCCCAAAAGTATTAAGACTCAAATAGATGGAGTAATGTCAACCGTTAGGGAAATAACCAGTCTTGACCCTACTTACTCTCCTGAACATTTGTATATACTGAAAATGAACCAAAATAATCCGGAACTTATGGTAGATATGACGGCATCTTCGTTTCATTTTCCTCTTTCAGCTAAGCAGGAAATGTTGGAAACGATTGATCTCAGATTGCGTTTTAAGATACTGCTGAATTACCTTAATGCGGAATTAAATCAGGTCGCGACTTTACATAACATAAATGTCAATGTCCAAAAGACTCTTGAAGAAGAACAACAGAAACACTTTTTGAGACAACAATTATATGAAATCAGAAAACTTCTCGGTGAAGATTTTACGGAAGAAAAAGAAGCCGCTCGCCTTCGTAATGCTATTAAAAATTCTCCCCATTTGCCCTCTGAGGTTGCCGCACGAGCATTAATTGAAGCGGATAGATTGGCACAACTTTCGACCGCTTCGGCGGAATATGGTGTTACCAAGAATTATCTGGAATGGATACTTGCTTTACCATGGGGTAAGAGCAAACCGGAGGATTATCAAATATCAGAGGTCGAGAAAATACTTTCTTCGGGATATTATGGACCGGGAAATTTAAAAGAGCAGATTTTACAACGCCTTTCGGTTAGAAAACTTTTGGGAGGAGCGAATGAAATACCGACATTATGTTTAATCGGAGCACCGGGAACGGGTAAGGCAGCTATTGCCAAAACTATTGCTAAAGCTCTGGGCAAAGATTTTATTCGCATTTCCGTCGGAGGGATTTCGGAAGCTGCCGAGTTAAAGGGAACTTCAAGAACATTTCTGGGGGCTATGCCGGGGAAAATAATCAGAGCTTTGAGAGAGGTGGGCAGTTGTGATCCGGTAATGCTAATTGAAGATATCGATTATTTTAATATTGATAACGATTCTTCGGTTAATATGGCGTTATTGGAAGCTATTGATTCGCGTAGAAATTCACAGTTTTTGGATAATTATATTGGTGTTCCTTTCGATTTAAGTAAAGTGGTTTTTGTTTGTTCGGTGCGGTCTTATGAAGAACTTCCGGAACAATTTCTCCCTCGTTTTGAAATAATCGAACTGCCCGGATATATTGAGAAGGAAAAAATTGTCATTACCAAGCGCTATATAATCCCCAAGCTTTTAAAAAGACACGGGATATCTAAATCAGAACTAAAATTTACCAATAAAACCCTATCTCGTATTATTAATCATTATACTATGGAAGCGGGGCTTCTGGGTCTTTCACAGCAATTGGAAAAGATTTGCCGTAAAGTTGCTTTGGAAAAAGTATCTAAAAAGAAAAAAAAATGGTCAATAAATGAGAAAAACCTGGAAACATATCTGGGACAACCTGTTTATATACCTGAAAAAGCGGAAACATCACCGGAAATAGGAATTGCTGCCGGATTGGCGTGGACTGGTGCCGGTGGCGATTTAATGTTTATTGAAGGGTTAAAGATGAAAGGGGAAGGACAAATAATTACTACCGGTTCTTTGGGAGAAGTGATGAAGGAATCTATTCAAGCCGCTCATTCTTATGTCCGTTCCAAAGCGGATGTGTTGGGTATTGATTCAAACGATTTTAACGAATTTGATATCCATATACATTTTCCCTCAGGCGCCATTCCCAAAGACGGTCCTTCTGCCGGTGTTACCGTTTGTTTGGTTATTGCTTCGGTTATGGCTGAAAGGCCTATTCGCAATGACATTGCCGTAACCGGTGAGGTTACTTTACGAGGAAAAGTGCTTCCCGTTGGTGGTATTAAGGAAAAAGTTTCGGCCGCTTATCGAGCAGGTATTTATAATGTAGCTATGCCTAAAGAAAATAAAAAAGATATTAAAGAGCTACCCAAAGAAATTTTAAGAAAAACAAAAATTACTTTTTTAGAACGCGTTGATGAACTATTTGAATTATGCCTTTTGGATTTTACTCCTTCTTCATTTACGTTAGAAAAAATATTTGCCGAAGAGATTGAAAAAGCCAAAAAGAAAATCGGTAAAGGTTCGAAGAAAAAATCTAAAAAGACCAAGACTAAACTGTTAAAATAAATTTTCTTCTTTTTATTTCATTTTAAAGCCTCCTTGCATTTTTATTAATCTCTTTTATAGATTATTTTATTATTTCCTATAAATAACACTTATCTGCTTTATTTATTATAATTAGCAATAGAAAAAGTATCAGCTGAAAATTATAGATGAACCAACAATCATAGAAGAATTACTTATATAC
>JAADHM010000120.1 GCA_013151855.1 FCB group bacterium
ATAAATCAAAGATATTTATATTATTAAATTAAAAGCTAATATAACAATCGCAAAATTATGTAGATACCGGATGGCGTCTCAATTTTTTTACTGTCCATCGCATTAAAAAAGAAATATTAAGGGCTGCAAAAAAGCCTATCAAAAAATAATTACCTACCAATAGAGCATTGGTTTCATCTGCAAAAGCTCTTGTATCTATGCCTATATGAGGAGACATAATATTTAAAACAAGAACGATGGCATAGCCTTTCCAAGTTTTAGGTAATTTTAAAATGATACCAACAAACAACCCTATAATAAAACCAACTACAATAGATGTGACAATATTCGTTGGATTTACCCATACTGGCATAACAGCCTCCCATGTTTTTTTGTTGAATGACAATTTAAAAATAATCAAAATGGATAAAGAAAACAACTAAAAAAATCAAAAATTTCATTTTCATTCCTTACCGCTTTACAAAGAATGATAATTATTTTATATTCAAATTCTATGATTAGTAAAATTACAGCTATTTATTAAATATCAATAACTTATAGGATTCAAGGGTGAAGAAAAAAATTCGCATCGGAAATGCCAGCGGTTACTGGGGAGATGATTTAACCGCTTTAAAACGTCAGCTAAAAGGTGGTCATTTGGACTATATCACAATGGATTTTTTAGCGGAAATCACGATGTCTATTCTTCACCGTCAAAAGAAAAAGAATCCCGATTTGGGCTATGCGGTTGATTTTCTTGACCAGTTAGATGATTGTCTGGAATTAATTGTCAGCAAAAAAGTAAAAGTAATTTCCAATGCCGGAGGAATCAACCCTATTGGAATGGGACGCAAAATAATCGAAATGGCTCAAAAGAAAAATCTTGATATCAAGGTTGGTATTGTTTACGGAGATGATATTGTCAATCATCTTTATGAATTAACTGCCGCCGGGGAGAGATTTCCCAATATGGAAACGGGAGAAGATTTTTTCAAGGTTCGTTCCCGTATTTCTTCGGCTAATATTTATCTGGGTGCCGAGCCGGTGGTGAAAGCATTGGAAGCCGGTTGTCAAATCATTGTTACCGGACGGGTGACCGATACCGGTATCACTTTGGCGCCGATGATTTATGAATTCGATTGGGCTATGGATGATTGGGATAAAATGGCGGCGGGGATTATCGCCGGCCATTTGATTGAATGCGGTGCACAGGTATCGGGAGGGAATATAACCGATTGGGAAGATGTTAAAAGCTTTCATAATATCGGTTATCCCATTATTGAGATGGAAAAAAGCGGGGAGTTTGTCGTTACCAAACATAAAAACACCGGTGGTTTGATTTCCGAAAAGACAATCAAGGAACAATTAGTCTATGAAATGGGGGATCCTGCCAATTATATCTCACCCGATGGAATAGCGCGTTTTGATACCGTTCACATAAAAAATGAGGGAAAAGATAGAATCCGAGTTTATGGCATCAAGGGCAAACCGGAGCCGGATTTTTTGAAAGTTTCCATGTCTTTTGAAGATGGCTGGAAAGCCAACGGCGCTGTTTTGGTCTGCGGTCCTCAAACCTATAAAAAGGCTGAGATTATCTCTGATATTTTTTGGAAAAAGCTAAAGCATCACTATGAAGCAACCCAGACCGATATGATTGGTTCCGGTTCTATCTGGCCTGCTTCTCTTTCACAGGGAGAATCAAATGAAATCCTGTTGCGTTTTGCGGTGCGCGATAAAGATTTGAATAAAGTAAAAGATTTTGGCAAAGCTCTTTCCACCTTGATTCTTTCCGGTCCGGCGGGAATGGCGGTTACAACCGGCGGTCGCCCCAAACCTTCGTTGGTAGTTGCTTATTGGCCGGCGCTGATGCATCGTAGCCGTGTGGAAGCGAAGGTCTTGATTATCGATACCAACGGCGATGAAGATTTTCATGAAATTTCTTTTCCTATCAGAGTTCAAACACCTTTTCAAGAAAAGGAAGAGAGTGTTAAATCCAAACTAAAAAAGAAGAAATTCTCGGGGCGTTTGGTTTCGGCAAAACTTGAAGATGTTTGTTATGCTCGTTCCGGTGATAAGGGAGATACCTGCAATATCGGCGTGTTGGCAAGGAAATCGGATATCTATGATTGGTTGGTTGAATATTTAACCGCTGAAAAGGTTAAAAAGTTTTTTACGGGCATAACTTTTGGTAAAGTAGTTCGTTACGAATTGGATAATCTTCACGGGCTGAATTTTCTTTTGGAAGAAACATTGGGCGGGGGAGGAACCAAGTCGCTTATGATAGACCCTCAGGGCAAAACCCTTGCTCAGGCATTATTACAAATGCCTATAAAAATACCGTCATCTTTGTTGAAAAATAAACTTTTAAAGAGATAGAAATATGTATCGCATCGAGTCAAAAATTGACACTAAATCAGAAACATATCGAGAAAATTACACTAAAAACAAAGAACAACATTTAGAGTTCAAACGGCGTTTGGAAAAAATAAAACTGGGTGGTTCCGAAAAAGCGAGAAAACGCCACACCGATAGAGGAAAGTTACTCCCCAGAGAAAGATTGGCAAAACTTCTCGACCGTAATACTCCCTTTTTGGAACTAAGCCCCTTGGCGGCTTATGATATGTATGATAATCAAGCCCCTTCCGCCGGTATTATTACCGGTATCGGTGTTGTCCATGGCAGGGAAGTGATGGTGATTGTCAACGATGCCACTGTCAAAGGGGGAACCTATTTTCCTATGACTATTCTCAAGCATGCTCGCGCTCAGGAAGTAGCGGAGACAAATAATCTCCCCTGTATTTATCTTGTGGACTCGGGAGGTATTTTTTTACCTTTGCAATCGGGAACTTTTCCGGATAAAGATCATTTTGGCAGAATATTTTACAATCAAGCCCGTATGTCTGCCAAAGGTATCCCTCAAATATCGGTGGTGATGGGTTCTTGTACCGCCGGCGGTGCTTATTTGCCGGCGATGTCGGATGAATCGATAATCGTCAGGAAACAAGGCACTATTTTTATCGGCGGGCCTCCGCTGGTAAAAGCGGCGACGGGGGAAGTTGTTACTGCGGAAGAATTGGGGGGAGCCGATGTCCATTGTCGTACTTCGGGAGTAACCGACCATTATGCCCAAAACGACACTCATGCTTTACAAATTACCCGTAATATTGTCGAGAATTTAAACCGCCCTAACCACTGGGAAATAGAACGAATTTCGCCGGAAGATCCTTATTATGACCCTGATGAATTATATGGGGTGGTTTCCAATGATATTCGCAAGCCTTTTGATATTCGGGAAGTGATAGCACGTATTGTCGATGGCTCTCGTTTCCATGAATTTAAGGAGCTTTATGGAACCACTTTGGTAACGGGGTTTGCTCGTATTATGGGTTATCCGGTGGGAATTATCGGAAATAATGGCGTTCTTTTTTCGGAGTCATCGCTAAAAGGAGCGCACTTTATCGAATTATGCACCATTCGTAAGATACCTCTTATCTTTTTACAAAATATTTCCGGTTTTATCGTGGGGCGTAAATATGAAGCCGGTGGTATTGCCCGCGATGGTGCCAAAATGGTGCACGCGGTTGCCAATGCCAATGTCCCCAAATTTACTTTGGTGGTGGGAGGCTCTTATGGCGCCGGCAACTATGCCATGTGTGGGCGAGGGTATTTCCCGCGATTGATGTGGATGTGGCCTAATGCCAAGATATGTGTTATGGGAGGTGAGCAAGCCGCTGATGTGTTGGCGCAAGTTAAGATTAAGCAGCTTGAAAAAGAAGGCACCAAACTTACTCAAAAACAAATACAAGAAATAAGACAGCCTATTATTGAAAAATATGAAAGCGAATCCTCGCCCTATTATTCCGGGGCACGTTTATGGGATGATGGTATGATTGGCATGACGGAAACCCGCCGGATTCTGGCTTTGGGAATTGCGATGTCTTTAAACGCTTCCATACCTGACCAGAAATATGGCGTCTTTAGAATGTAAGGGGGAACATATATGGATTACACCACAATTATCTATGAAAAAAGTAATCAAGTAGCTAATATAATTTTCAATCGACCGGAAATTCACAACGCTTTTAATTCCACCGTTATAAGAGAAATGCTGCATCTTTTCGAGGAGCTTAAAAAAGATGATGATTTACGATTGGTGCTTTTAACCGGCAAAGGGAAATCGTTTTGTGCGGGAGCGGATTTGAATTGGATGCGAGCGGTGGTGAAGCAGTCTTTTGAAAACAATCTAAAAGAATCTCTGGAATTAGCGGAGCTCTTTCACCAAATGTATACCTTTAAAAGGCCTATTATCGGTAAGATTAATGGTGCCGCTATTGGTGGCGGAACCGGATTTGTGGCTCTGTGTGATATTGCCATTGCCGCACGTTCAGCTAAGTTTTCTTTCTCTGAGGTCAAAATTGGATTGGTCCCCGCCTGTATCGGTCCCTATGTTATCAAAAAGATGGGAGAAGGAAAGGCGCGTGAACTTTTTATCACGGGGGAAAGGATGACCGCTCAAAGAGCTTTGGAGATGGGATTGGTAAATAAAGTGGTTGATGATGATAAATTGGATACCGAAGTTAATACGTTAATCGAATCGGTGCTTTCTTCCGGTCCGGAAGCGGTTGCTATGGCGAAAAAATTGGTTAGCGAAGTCCCTGCTATGACGGCCGATGAATTCAAACCGTTTACGGCGGAGATGATTGCTCGTTTACGTGTTTCCGATGAAGGACAAGAGGGGATGGATGCTTTTTTGAATAAACGGCAACCTAATTGGATAAAAAATATTTCTGAGTGATAAAGATGAAAAAGAACGAACAGAAATTGTTTAAAAAGATTTTAGTAGCCAATCGTTCCGAAATAGCGGTGCGAGTTATCAACGCTTGCCAAGCTTTGGGTATTCCAACGGTAGCTATTTATTCCGATGCCGATAAGAACAGCAGACATTGTTCCATAGCTGATGAAGCGGTTCACATAGGACCTTCATCGCCCAGAGAGTCATATCTTGATATTGAAAAAATTATTGATACTGTCAAAAGAATCGGTGCGGAAGCTATTCATCCCGGTTATGGTTTTTTAGCTGA
>JAADHM010000113.1 GCA_013151855.1 FCB group bacterium
ATCATTGATCAACTGCGGTAAGAAAGATAAGAAAGCTTAAAAAAAGGCTATAACTTTTCATCAAAGGAGCACCGAAGATATTATTTATCTGCTGTAAATCAAGGTTTTCGTTCGTCTGTATACTCAGTTTAAAATCCATCGACCCCGATAAAGCAATGGCAATAATTGTAAATAAAGTAACCAGAGCAAAAATAAACCAAATTTTACGGTCAAACATTTCGACAACACAATCGCGCGTTATACCTTTCATGATGTTTCCGCCTCCTTCTGGCTTAAAGTCTCCATAAAAGACTGCTCTAACGAAACTTTAATAGGTTGCACGGAATGAATATTAATCTTTTTTAACCGCAGTTGATCAATGATGTAATTTATATTTCTTTCCTCTTTAAGAACGACTATCAAACGATTGGTTGACAGTGATATTTTTTTACCGATTTCTTCGGGAATTTCAATGAGACGGTCACCAAAATCAGCTTCAATTTCGTATTGGCTTTTACGGGTAGTAAATTCATCCACCGTACCCACTTTTACCAATCTTCCATGCGACAATATAGCCACCCGATCAGCCACCGATTCAACTTCACTAAGAAGATGTGAATTTAAAATAATCGTTTTACCTTCATCGCGGATTGTTTTCATCATCTGTTTAATTTCCGCTTTACCCACCGGATCGACACCGTCAGTCGGCTCATCTAAAAATATTATTTCCGGGTTGACAATAAGTGCTTGTGCTAATCCGATACGTTGTAACATCCCTTTGGAATATTTTTTTATTTTCATATTAGCCCATTTATCCATCCCTACCATTTCCAGCAAAGATGAGGTACGACTATCAATATCATTCTGATTTAAACCACATAAACGTCCGGTAAACTCCAATAGGCCAAGTCCGGTAAGATGGTCGGGAAAGCGATGATTTTCCGGTAAATATCCTACTTTTTTACGAGATTCGGGATTGGAAGGCGGTAAACCATTAATAAAAACCGCTCCCGAAGTAATTTGAGTTATACCCAATAATGTTTTTAACAAAGTGGTTTTTCCGGCTCCGTTGGGACCAAGAACCCCAAAAATTTCCCCTTGTTCCACCGTTAAAGAGAATCTATCCAAAGCAACGATATCTCCCTTTTTCATACCGGTATGATAAATTTTGGTCAATTCTTCAACTACAACTACATTCATTATTTACTAATCACCTTTAAACTATTGTATAGAAATAAAATACAATAACATTTAAGACAAGTTTTAATTTCTTTAATGGTTTCAATATAATTATCGGAAATTTGTACTACGAAATTTAAAAAATAAAAGCCGGCGAGCGGACTCGAACCGTTGACCTGCTGATTACAAATCAGCTGCTCTACCAACTGAGCTACGCCGGCATAAAAAGTGCTCGTAATGAATAAAAATTAACGTTGCTGTCAATAGATTTTTAATAAAGATATTATTGACTAACTATCGGTATAAATAATAAACTCCTCCAACTAATAGCTTTCCCAAACTTCCTCTTCAATAGCAGTCATCAAATATTTTTTTTCAATAATCCCAATTTTCATATCTATGCTTTACGTTTCCACCGTACACCTCGGGGCGTATCTTCAAGAATTATTCCCCGGGCCAAAAGGTCATCTCGTATCTTATCGGCCGTGGCAAAATCTCTGTTTTTCTTTGCTTCGGTACGTTGTTTTATCAAGTTCTCCACTTCTTCGTCAATGGTTTCTGCCTTGTAAGTAAAATTTAAAACCGTATCGAATTTCCTGATTGTTTCCAAAGCTTTTATTTTCTCATCTTCCGCAAGGTCGTTATCGGCTTTCAAGCGATTGATATCTCGAATAAAATCGAAAACCACCGCCAATGCGGCGGAAATATTGAGGTCATCATCAAAAGCATCTTCAAAAGCAGTTTTGGCTTTTTCAATAATACCCACAGCGGCACCGTTGGATTGACCACCGGAGAAATTTTCCAAATTGACAATAAAATCGTTATACCTTTCCAAAGCATTTCGAGCGGCATCCAAACCTTGGAAAGTAAAATTCAGTTGCTGGCGGTAGTGAGTAGCCATTAAAAGATAACGAACGACCAAACCGGAATAACCCTTTTCAATAATATCCCGCAAAGTGAAAAAATTGCCCAGCGATTTGGACATTTTTTTGCCTTCAACGATAAGGTGCTCGCCATGGAGCCAGTAGTTGACAAATTTCTTGCCGGTAGCACCTTCCGACTGAGCGATTTCATTTTCATGGTGAGGGAACATCAAATCGACACCGCCGGTATGAATATCAAAAGTTTCCCCCAAGTATTTCATCGACATCACCGAACATTCCAGATGCCAACCGGGGCGACCTTTACCTATTTCGGTCTCCCAATAAATATCACCGTCAGATGGTTGCCATGCTTTCCAAAGGGCAAAATCAGAGACAGAATCTTTTTCATATTCGTCGGAAGCAACCCTTGCCCCCGGTTTTAAACCGTCCATATCGAGTTTGGCTAATTTACCGTAATCGGGAAAAGCCGAAATGCGATAATAGTAATTACCGTTAACCTCATAAGCGATACCCTTATCGAGAAGAACTTTCACCAAATCCGTCATTTCTTTAATATGCTTGGTCGCATAGGGATAAATATCAGCCCTTTTCAAACCAAGGGTATCGAGATCATCGAAAAACGCTTTAATATATTTCTCCGTAAATTCTTCTCGAGGTATATGGTTAGCTTGGGAATCGCGAATGATTTTATCATCGATATCGGTTATATTCATCACGTAGGTGACATCATAACCTTTGTACTCAAGATAACGTCGGAGTAAATCTCCCCAAATAAAAGTGCGGAAATTACCGATATGTTGATAATTATAAACGGTCGGTCCACAGGTATATATTTTCACTTTTCCCGATTCGATGGGGCGAAATTCTTCTTTTTTTCTCGTATAACTATTTCTAAACATTATAGCCATAAATCTTATGCCTCCGTTAACATCTTCACCGTTTTGCTATCAAGCGTTTTTATAACCTCCAAAATAAGTTTAATGGTATTATCATAATCGGTACGACACAAAATTCCATTATGGCTGTGGATATAACGCACCGCCGGACCAATAACTATCGAAGGCACTCCCATATTACTTATATGTATTCGAGCGCCGTCGGTGGCTCCTCGTTCCATATAAGAAATATGGTAAGGGATTTTTTTCTCGGTGGCGGTTTTTATCACCAAATCACGTAGTTTTATGTTAGGAATCATACCGGAGTCATAAATTAAAATAACCGGCCCAGCGCCCAATTTTTCCTCTTTGGAAAAACCATCGGGGGGAATATCCTGAGCAATGCCGGTATCAACCACAATACAGACGTCGGGATTGCTCAAATGAGCGATGGTCTGAGCACCGCGTAAACCAACTTCCTCCTGAACCGTTGCCCCGCCAAGTATCATATTTCGGTGTTTAACTCTTTTCAGTTTATTCATCAATTCAATAACGATAGCACAAGACACTCTATTATCAAAAGCTTTCGCCATATACATTTTTTTATTACCTAAAATAGTAAATTCACTATCGGGGATTATAGGGTCACCGGGTTTAATGCCCAGTTTCTTTTTAACGTCGAATTTTTCAATAACCCCCACATCAATAAACATATCTTTAATCTCAAGGACTTTTTTACGCTCTTCTTGGGGAAGAAGATGAGGAGGCTTGGAACCAACGACACCAGTAACAGGACCTTGGGAAGTAATAACCCGCATTCTTTGTCCCAAAGCGACATGCCCCCACCATCCGCCCAAGGGGAGAAATTTAATATATCCCTCTTTGGTAACCTCTTTCACCATAAAACCGATTTCATCCATATGACTTACTATTAAAACCTTGGGATGGTCACTGGTTCCTTTTTGGTAGCTCAAGATAGACCCTATTTTATCGTATTCGATTTTATCGGTAGTTAATTTCAACTCGCGCGCCATAATATTGCGAACTTCCCGTTCATATCCGGAAACTCCGTTCGCTTCCGTTATTTCCTTTAATAGTTGCTCTGACTTGTCCATAAATATCCCCAAAATTTAAGCGTTTAATAAAATTATTCTCTTTTTAAAATACACAAAACTTGATATTTACTTATTCTGATTACTTAAAAATCAAAATATCGTTTCAACTCTTTCAAATTCTCAATACTTCTAATTGATGAAGGCATATCGGTCGGATACTCTCGAATAGATACCATTTTCAATATGGCTGGCATACCGACTTGAGTAGGTCCCTCATAATCTTCGTAATATCTATCACCGATATAAACGCATTCCGAAGGTGCCACTCCGGCCAGATTAGCGGCTTTATAAAATATATCCCGATGCGGTTTCCTAATGCCAAAAGTAGAACTGAATATCGCAAAATCCAAAAAAGGCTTGATGCCGAATTGTTTTAACTCCTTTTGGTGAGTTTCTTCCGGAAAGATAGTATTTGATACCAGCCCTATTATATATCCTTTTTGTTTTATTTTTTCCAAAGTAGCCAGAGTATCATCATAAATAAACAGACGTTCATGTACCGGTTTATAATAGGCTTTAAAGGCTTTATCTATCAATCCGTTATCGGATTGTATTTCTAATTTTTTAAATAACTTCTTCATAGCTTGCGGAACAGTCCATTCGACTAATTTTTCAGAAGCTAATTGACGATACATATCTTGTATCTCGCCAAAAATCTTGAGAAATTCCTCCTTTTCGGGTACGTTATACCCTTCATGGTGTAAAAAATGCTTCACATTAAGAGAACATTGAATCATCAGTTCGGTCCACGCCAACGATTCATATTCTATCAGCGTAGAACCGAGATCAAAAATAACCGCTTTGGGAGATAATCTATCCATTTAACCACATTCCCGTTCCAGCGCTGTTTTGATTAATCTGTCAATCAAATCATCAAATTCAATTCCCACGGCTTTAGCCGCCATCGGAGCCAAAGATAACGGGGTCATTCCCGGCAAAGTATTTAACTCCAGGAAATAGTGGTTATTCTTCTCATCGAGAATAAAATCTACCCGAGCCAAACCCGACGCACCGATACCGATGATATTATATATCTTTACCGCATCGTGTTGAATTTTTTGTACCATCTCATCGTCAACTTTAGCCGGTACTTCGTAATGAGATTTTCCTTCGGTATATTTTGCTTCATAATCATAAAGTTCATTTTCGGGTATTATCTCTACCAAAGGATACGCTTTTCCATCTAAAACCGTAGCGGTAATCTCACGACCTTTGATAAATTTCTCCACTAAAATATTACCGGATTCATTTAATGCTTTCTCAAACGCCGAAGGAAGTCCGCTACCGTTAACTACCTTAGTTAATCCAATCGTGGAACCGCTGTCGTT
>JAADHM010000008.1 GCA_013151855.1 FCB group bacterium
TGTTTCTCCAGATTTTTGCGAATGGAAAAATCATTTTGTTCAATTTTAACGACCCCTTCGGTTAAAGCTTTTAGATACAATCCCGTGCCACCGACAATCAAAGGCAATTTATTGTTATTTTTTATAGCAACAATAGCCTTATAGGCGTCTTCGGCGAACTTAAAAGCGGAATACCTCTCTCCCGGTTCAACCATATCAATGAGATGAAATTTAGCTTTCTGTTTTTCTTCATTAGTTGGTTTAGCCGTGCCAATATTAAGATATTTTATTATTTGACGGGAGTCGGCGGAGATGATTTCAAAGGGTAATATTTCCGCTAATTTTATAGCGACCTCTGTCTTGCCCGAACCGGTAGGACCGCAAATAATGGGAATAACTTCTTTCTTATCTTCGGCCAAATTTTTTATCCAGATCTAATTTACTTATTTTGATAAAAGTAGGACGTCCGTGCGGACAAGAATATTTATTTTCACATCGCAATAATCGTTGGATAAGATATTGCGCCTCACTTTCCGATAAACGGTCGCCAGCCATTACCGCCGAACGACAAGCGATAGATTGTGCCATTGCTTTTTTCAAATCATATCCCGATTTTTTCAGAGAAGCAATGTCATCTAATATTTTGGAAAAGACTTTTTCGGGAGATTTCTTTGAAAGTATTGCCGGCATAGCTTCAACATTAACGGTTCTTCCTCCGAAAGGTGAAACCATAAAGCCGGAACTATTTAGCATCTCCAAAGACTCTTCAAAAACAGACCACTCTTCGGGATTTAACTCCAACTGAGCGGGAAAAAGAATATTCTGCCCCTCCATGGATTTTTTTTCAATTTTCAATAGTGTTTCTTCAAACAAAACTCTCTCGTGAGCGGTATGTTGGTCGACAACATAGAGGTCATCACCGGATTGCAAAAGAAGATACAAATCCGCAAAACATCCGATAAAACGAAAGTCCGCAGAAACCGTGGCGTTTTTCTCTATCGTTGGTTCTTTCTTTGTCGTTTCTAATATTTCACCCGTATTGCTATCCACAAAATGAGATTCAGGTTGTGAAGGAGAGAAAGCCTCTTGCGGAGGGTGGTATAAATCCGCTAACAGTTGAGGATCGGATATTTCTTGAGAGTGAATACCGGGAATATATGTTTGATTATTTTTGCTTCGATGAAGATTCTCCGTCCTTGTATAGTCAACATTATTTTTTTTATTAAAATCCGCTCCTTTAAAAACAGGAATAATACCGTCCTGCTGAAGAGAGGTTTTAACCAAGTGATAAACGGCATCATGTATCTCCCTTTCACGGGAAAGGCGCACTTCGGCTTTGGTAGGATGGACATTGACATCTACTTCATGAGGGTCGACTTGCAATAATAAAGCTCCTATGGGGAAACTTCGTTGCGGGATCAACTCACCGTATCCGGCACGAAGAGCATGAGATAAAATAGATGATTGAATATAACGGCTATTAATAAAAATAAACTGTCCGTAACGATTATTTTGCGCCATTTCCGGAGTGCCGATATAGCCGGAAATTTTAACCGGACCCGACTCCCCTTCTACTTTGACCATCTTTTTTCCCGCTCCCAAAACAGCCGACACTCTTTCTTTTAAATCCAACCCGGAAGGAAGAGACAAAATATTACGACCGTTCAAACTATAGGAAAACCCAATATCCCAGCGTCCGATAGCCATACCCATTGCCGTTCGCGAAATATGGCGCGCTTCCGTTGTCTCCGTTTTTAAAAATTTACGGCGTGCAGGAGTATTATAAAATATATTTTCAACTTCAATGATTGTTCCCGGCGATGCGGCAACAGCTTGTTTGGACTGTAAAACACCCCCTTCATAGATAATTTCCGTTCCCATATCAGCATCATAAGTTCGTGTCACCATCCGCATTCTCGAAATAGAGGCTATGGAAGGCAGAGCTTCCCCGCGAAATCCATAGGTTACCAGCATATTCAAATCATCGAAACTTCTTATTTTAGAGGTGGCATGGCGGGAAAAAGCAATCTCAATTTGAGCTTCATCGATACCTCGACCGTTATCGACAACTTTTATAAGTTTGGTGCCGGACTTTTCTATGATTATATCGATTTTATTAGCACCGGCATCAATGGAATTTTCCACCAGTTCTTTTACCACCGCGGCGGGTCGCTCTATTACTTCTCCGGCGGCAATTTTATTGATAACTCTTTCGGGAAGAGGTCTTATCCATTCGGTATTTAATTTATTGGTCACTTCTTATTCCAGTTCTTTTTTTAACTGATGCAATAGGTTCAAAGCATCAAGGGGCGTCAAACTGTCAACATCGGTTTTTTTTATCTGTTCTTCTATTTTAGACGGCTGAGGGTCAAATAAAGTTGGTTGTATTTTTTCTTGATAAAGCCCTTTGCCCAATTCACTTTGATTAAACTTACCCGATTCCAAAAGCCTTAAAATCTGACGCCCACGATTAATTACCGTTCGGGGGATACCGGCTAATTTTGCCACTTCAATACCGTAAGAATCGTCACACCCACCGGGAATTATTTGGTGCAAAAAGATAACTTTGTCTTCCCATTTTTTTACCGCCACTTGAAAATTATGAACTTTTTCATAAATATCAGCCATTCCCGTAAGTTCATGATAATGAGTGGCGAAAATCGTTCTGGCTTTGGTAATATCGTTGATATGCTCCACCACCGCCCACGCCAAAGACAAACCGTCGAAGGTAGATGTTCCCCTGCCTACCTCATCAAGGAGAACCAAAGATTTTTCCGTGGCATTGTGTAAAATATTGGCTGTCTCCACCATTTCCACCAAGAACGTCGATTGCCCTCGAGCCAAATTATCCAAAGCACCGACACGAGTAAAAACCCTATCGACTAATCCAATCTCGGCTTTATCGGCCGGTACGAAAGAACCGATTTGCGCCAAAATAACAATCAATCCTATCTGGCGCAAGTAAGTGGATTTTCCGGACATATTGGGACCTGTTAGAATATGAATCAAATCCTTTTGAGGCTCAAAGTAAACATCATTAGCCACAAAAGAACCAACCGGCAGTACTGATTCGATAACCGGATGACGACCATTGGTAATAACCAGACGAGTATCCGTATATATTTCCGGACGGCAATAATTATTTTGCATGGCTAATTCCGCCAAACCTGATACCAAATCTATTTCCGCCAGCAATTCGGCGCAGTTTTTCAAATCATATATATAATCATTTAAAAAGGCAACTAACTGTTGAAAGAGATTATCTTCAAGCTTGAATATTTTTTCTTCGGCATTAAGAATCAGCTCTTCCTTTTCTTTTAACTCGGGAGTTACATAGCGCTCGGCATTTACCAAGGTTTGTTTCCTGATATAATTATCCGGTACGGTTTTAGATTTAACATTTGTTTTTGTAATTTCAATATAATAGCCAAAAACTTTATTAAAACCTACCTTGAGCGTATTGATGCCGGTGCGTTCTCTCTCTTTGGCTTGCAAACCCGCTATATATTTACGAGCATCGCGGATGGAATCATTTAAATTATCTAATTCCTCAGAGTATCCTCTTTTAATAATACCCCCTTTGTTACACACCAAAGGAAGTTCATCTTCCAACGCTTGATTCAGTTTGGTTATTATTTCGTCACCATCTTGGATGTAGTTGGCTATATTTGTCAGATGCGGACTGAAGGTTTCTTTTTTCAATATTCTTTTAATTTCTTTGGCAATAATCAAAGCGTCTTTAATATTTTTCATCTGTCGCGGATTTAATTTTCCGATACCCAAACGTCCCGTCAATTTTTCCAAGTCAGGCAGATTTTTAGTTTGCAGTCTAATATTCGCCGCTAACTGGCGATTGGTAATTAATTCCGATATAGCCGCTTGACGCAATTCAATCTTTGCTTTACTCCTAAAAGGACGTAAAAGAGCATTTTTAAGCCGTCTGGCACCCGCGGCGGTATGGCATTTATTCACGACTGAAAAGAGTGTGTTCTCTTCGGTGGAAGAGACAATATTTTTTACCAGTTCCAAATTCCTTACGGTATTGTAATCAAGTATGATATGTTCATCACCGGCAATCTGAGATATTTTATTGATATGAGAGATGCGCTCGTGATGGTTTTCTTTCAGATACCGAAACACCGCCCCGGCCGCAGTTATGGCTAAACGCTTTCCTTGTAAACCGAAACCTTCCAGAGTCGTGGTTCCAAAATGTTGATTCAAATCGCGTTGAGCGGTTTTGAAATCAAAATTCCAATCTCCGAATTCCGTAAGGCGCTCCGTTCTATCAGTGATGTCTAATATTTTGGTAATTTCCCCTTTACCATAGCCGGAAGGATAAAGAATTTCTGAGGGTTCCAGAACTTTTAATCGTTCTACAATTTTATCGATACTGTTTTCATCAACGGTAAAAAAACCGGTACTCAAATCCAACACTGCCAGTCCTATTTTGTTCTTGTTATTAATATAAACAGCGGTAAGATAATTCGTTTTGTGATCCCATTCGGGGCTATCAATGGTAGCCGTTCCCGGCGTCAATATTTCTACCACATCTCGTTTTACGATTCCCCGAGCCATTTTGGGGTCTTCTACTTGTTCCACAACGACAACTTTTTCGCCGACGGATATCAACTTGGACAGATATTTGTCGGCGGAATGGTAGGGCACCCCTGCCAAGGGAACTTTTTCCGCATTACCATGAGAACGAGTCGTTAAAGCAATACCCAGTATGGGAGCAGCTTTGACAGCGTCCTCCCCAAACATTTCATAAAAATCCCCCATACGAAAAAAAAGAATTTTATCGGGATGTTTTTCTTTGATGGCATTATACTGCCGCATCAAAGGAGTAAGCGCATTATCTTTGGTTGTCTTAGGGGTCATCGAGCAACTACCTGAAATGCTTCGTCAAACTCGGACTCTAATTTCTTTTTAAAATTATATGCGGAGGCATAGCTGGAAAAGTGTCCCACATAAACAACATAATATTTTTTTATTGGTTATTTTTTATGCATTTACGCTCATAGGCCTAAATTATAAGGCGTATATTATCGCTCACTTGTGGATAAGTATT
>JAADHM010000127.1 GCA_013151855.1 FCB group bacterium
TTTACTTTTCGTCTGGACAGTCGTGATGATATATTTATCCCTCGCAAAGGTTTTTTAACCGATATTTCAACGGAATATTTCGGAGGGTTTTTAGGCGGAGATGACAGCTTTTATAAATTATTAATGAGCTGGTCGACATATCAGCATCTTTGGCCTGGCTGGATTTCCGCGACACGCATTAAAACCGGCTTGACAAAAGAGTTTGGCAATTCTACGGAAGTACCCAAAGAAGAGCTTTTTTATTTAGGAGGGGCAAATTCTATCAGAGGTTTTAAGGAAAATTCTTTAGGTCCCTTAAGAGAAGATGGCTCGGCTGAAGGAGCTAATTTTATATTCATTTTCAATCAGGAATTTCGCTGGCGAACCGTTCAGTTACTTCAAATATTTCCTTTTTTAAAAACTTTTCCTCTCTGGCAATCGGTCTTTTTTGATATGGGGAACGGCTTTCGTTATAGTAGCGATATCAGTTTTAATAGTATGGCTTACAGTTATGGCACCGGGGTTCAAATTGTTTCGCCGGCAGGACCTATAAGAATAGATTATGCGCGAAGGATTAAAACCAAGAAATATAATTTTGATTCGCGCTGGCATTTTACTATATTATATGCCTTTTAAAAAACTATTTTTTTATACAATAAAAAACAATGGAGTTGCGTATTTATTTAGGATTTGACAAGAAGGATAATTATGAAGCCCATATATCTTGACCATAACGCCACCACGCCGGTAGATGCGGAAGTGGTGGAAGCGATGCTGCCTTATTTGAATGTTAAATTCGGCAATGCCAGTTCGGTTCATTCTTTCGGGCGGGATGCCAAAGTTGCTTTGGAAAATGCACGGGAACAAATAGCGCAGATTATTAACTGCGAGCCGAGCGAGTTATATTTTACTTCAGGAGGAACGGAATCGGACAATTTAGCCGTATTGGGTACGGCTTATCACTTGAAAAATAAAAAAAATCATATTATTATCGGAGCCACCGAACATCACGCCGTATTGGAATCGGCGGAGTACTTGGCCCACCATGAAGATTTCAAGCTTGACCTGCTTCCTGTCAACAGAGAAGGTTTTGTTTCTCCCGCTCAACTGAAAGAGCTTATAAGTGAACAAACAGCTTTGGTCTCCGTTATGCATGCCAATAATGAGACAGGGACTATTCAGGATATCGGAGCTTTAACGAAAGTGGCTCATGAGAAAGGCGTTTTGTTTCATACCGATGCGGTGCAATCAACAGGTAAAATTCCCGTGGATGTAAAACAAATGGGGGTCGATATGCTTTCGTTGACAGCGCATAAGATTTATGGGCCTAAAGGAATTGGGGCGCTGTTTATTCGCCAAGGGGTGAAAATTGTTCCTCTTTTTTATGGGGGTTCTCACGAAAAAAAGCGTCGGCCCGGAACGGAAAATGTCGCCGGCGCGGTTGGGTTGGCTAAAACTCTTGAAATAGCCATTAAAAGAATGCAAGCCGATTTCGATGAATTATCCAAGTTAGCAGATTATTTTATTGAAAAAGTTACCGCGTCAATTCCTGATGTGCATTTTAACGGTTCTCGCCAATCGAGGATTCCGCAAACGGTCAATCTTTCTTTTGAAGGGATTGAAGGAGAATCTATTTTATTGGCTTTAGATATCAAAGGTATTGCCTGTTCCTCCGGTTCGGCGTGTACTTCCGGAGCTACGGAACCTTCCCATGTTTTAACCGCGATGGGAATAGATAAAGTCGTGGCTCAAGGAGCCATTCGTTTTTCGATGGGACGCTCCACGACTAAAGAGCAGCTTGATTATGTGGTCTCCGTTCTTATGGAAGAGATATCAAGGTTACGGGAGTTATCCCCTGTATATCGTAAAGGTAAATGAAAAAAATATAATAGAGTAAGTTGGTAAGGGTCGTCCAACGACCCTTTTGCTTGGATAAATGGTATGAGCAAAAAAGTTCTGGTGGCAATGTCGGGTGGGGTGGATTCCTCGGTGGCGGCGTTATTATTAAAAGAACAAGGTTATGAAGTAATCGGGGCTCACATGAAATTATGGGATTATGTTGAGGTCGGTGGAGATATTTACAAAGATGGCCGTTGTTGTACGATCGACTCCATAACTGATTGTCGTTTTGTCTGTGATGCTATCGGGGCGCCGTTTTATGTATTGAATATGTCACAGAAGTTTAAGGAAACGGTTATAGAAAATTTCGTGTCTGAATATCGTCAAGGACGAACCCCTAATCCTTGTATCCGATGTAATACAGAAGTTAAATGGTATGAATTTTTACATAAAGCCGAAGAAATCGGGTGTGATTATATTGCCACGGGACATTATTCTTATATAGAAAAAAAAGATGATGGTCGTTTTATGATTCGCAAGGGTAAGGACACCACTCGTGACCAGTCTTATGTTCTCTGGGGGCTGACACAAGATGCCTTGGCAAAAACGCTGATGCCGTTGGGTGGTTTGTTGAAATCGGAAGTGCGAGAGATGGCTTTACGATATAATTTACACACCGCTCATAAAGCGGAGTCGCGTGAAATATGTTTTGTCGCCGATGATAACTACCGTCGTTTCTTAACGGAGTATGAAGAAAAACAAGGAAGAAGTTTTGCGTCGGGCGATATCGTTCACGAAGATGGAACCGTTCTGGGACAACATAAGGGAACGGCTTTTTATACTATTGGTCAACGCAAAGGGTTGGGCATCGCATACCCCACGCCGTTATATGTCCAAAAGATTGATCCCGAAACGAACAGGGTAATCGTTGGCGATAACGATGCCCTCTATAAAGATGAACTTATCGCTCAACGAATTAATTGGGTAAGTATAAAACCACCTCAAAAAGAATTCGATGCTGAAGTGAAAATCCGTTATTTACATCGACCGGCACGAGCAAGGATGACCCCTTTATCGGAAAATCGGCTACATATAAAATTTGCCGAAAAGCAAAGAGCCATAACTCCCGGCCAGTCAGTTGTCTTTTATAATAAAGATATTTTGTTGGGGGGAGGATTAATAGAGGGATAAAAATAGCAAATATTTTTACTTTTAGCGGTTTATTTAATTGTTGACGATAGGGGCTTTTTTATCATATTATTTGGTAACATATTTATTAAACCTAAGGAGGTTTATTATGCCAGAGGTTAAGTTTTACGGTCATGCATGCGTATCGATAACGGAAGGAAAATATAAACTTATCATTGATCCCTTTTTGAATGATAACCCGCAAGCATCAGCCAAAGCTGATAGTATTGATGTAAACTATATTTTGATTACTCATGGACATAGTGACCATTTCGGTGATGCTATTTCCATCGCCAAACGTACCGGTGCCTTGATTATCGCTAATTTCGAATTAGCTAATCTCTGTGCCAGTCAAGGTGCCGATATTCACCCCATGCATATTGGCGGGGCTCATAATTTTGATTTCGGACGAGTGAAACTGACCATTGCGCACCATGGCGGCGGTTATGGTCCCGATGCCTCTCGTTATACGGGACCTCCGGTGGGTTTTTTGGTGACCATTGGCGGGAAAACCATTTACCACTCAGGTGATACGGGACTTTTTTATGATATGAAACTTATCGGCGAAATGAATAATATCGATTTAGCTTTCCTTCCTATCGGTGACAATTTCACTATGGGTATTGATGATGCCGTTAAGGCGGTGGAACTTCTCAAACCTAAAAAGGTCGTTCCTCTCCATTATGATACTTGGGATATTATCCACAGCGACCCGAAAGAGTTTGCTTCCAAAGTGAAAGATGCGGAAGTAATTATATTAAAACCGGGTGACAGCATCACTATCTAAATTTACTAATATTGACGGTTATATACAATTTACCGACAGGAGGGTAACCTGTCGGTTTTCTTTTAGGTTTTATTTGCTTATAAGAGACATTATTATTAAAATCAGTTTGAGACCAAAAGATACCTTAAACTGAATATTTAAGATTAGTTATGAAGAAAATTATTAAAATATTAAGTTGGATTGTTGGGGGTATAATTGTTTTAATCATTATTGCGGCTGTTGCTCTTCATCTTTTTTTCCCGCTTGAAAAGGTCAAAGTTATGGCGCTTGAAAAAGGGAGTGCTTTGCTGGGGCGTGAAGTAAAAATTAGCGATGTCAATATTTCATATTGGGGTGGCGTAGGGGTAAAACTACAAAATGTTTCCATCGGTAATCCTTCGGCAATAACCGGTGATGATTTCCTCGATGCTGATAATATAGACCTTAAGCTTCGTCTGTTTCCGCTTTTAACCGGTAAAATTAAAATAGACAGATTAATTATCAATCATCCCCGCATTACTTTGATTAAACAAAATAACGAAATAAACAATTATACTTTTAAAAGAGCTGAAAAGGAAACAATCCCACCAATGGCCAAAAAGGTTTCCAGTGAAGCTAAAATTGCTTTTGCCGCGGTGACTTTCGATAATCTGCAAATCAATCATGCCCATATAAAGTATATTGATAAAAGCACTCAAAAAAGAATTGTTCTTAAAGATTTTAATTTGTCAACTTCCTTAACTAATCCCGATTTGGGTCTTTATAAATCTTCCGGTAATATGGCGGTGGAGTCATTGTTGACATCGGCTAATATACCTCTTCCGCCATTATCGGTTATGATGAAATATGATGCCGTTTATAATTTAAGCAATCAATCTATTTCTATCAATCAAGCGACGGTGAATATTAATAACATAGAGCTACAATTTAAGGGCAACCTCTCGCAATTGACCAGCGATGTTAAGGGTAAGGGCAATATTAAATTGGAACAAGCTTCCCTAACTAAGTTGTTGGCTTTGGCGCCTAAAAAATATTTGAAAAAATTAAATGATATTAAAACTGACGGTAATATTTCTTTTAATATGGATTTTGATTATGATGCTGCCCATAAAAATCCTTTAACTTATTTTGGTACTGCCATGGTAAGCTCCCTACGGCTGACCTATGGTCAAATCCCCGGCACTTTACGAATCAATGAAGCTTTACTTGATTTTAAAAATGATAATTTGCGCTTTAATATTAGAAAGGGTCAGTTTGACGACAAACCGAT
>JAADHM010000165.1 GCA_013151855.1 FCB group bacterium
CTCCGAACTGAAACAATTTTTTAATCATAGTTTTTTCGGATAATTTTGGTTTTTTTCCGTGAGGCAATAACCGAACACAAAAAATAAGATAGATACTAAAAGACAAAACTCTGTTACAAGCTAATACGGCAACGATATAAATAAGATTATCAGTAAACAATAAAACGATTAATGGTGATACAAAAGTTATAATAGATGCCGGTATTTTGATTATATTGATGAGGTCAAAGCGGTGTTGCCCTTCAAGAGTACCACGTACACCGGAGGAACCAATAATAAACGGCATTGTCGCGGCTAAAATGAAAAAAGAGATTTCAGATTGGTGTTTGAGACTTTCCGGAATATTAAAGATATGATTAACCAGTAAAGGAACAAAAAGGCTCAATAAAGCCCCGCCAATTAGACCAAATCCAACTAAAAGCAACAACGAAGTCCAAAATAATGAAGACAGTTGGTCAAACTCTTTATGAAACACAGCTTCAGCTACATATTTCACGGTAGCCCGACCAATACCCAAATCAAAAATACCAAAATATCCGATCACTACCCAAACAAGAGATAATACACCAAAACTTTCCACCCCTAAACCCTTAATAACCTGAGGAATAGTAAAAAAAGCCACTATCATCGGCAAAGCACGCCCCATAATGTTATAAATCGTATTTCTGGCCAACAGTTTGCTCGAAAAGTGAACTTGGTCCGAAGGGGGGGATGTTTGATTCGTTTGATTTTCTCTGTCAGGTGAAGATTGTGAAAAGTTTGTTGTCATTTGCTTTATGTTCTACCGAAAACTATAGTTCATTTTTACCAACTTTGTAAATAAATTAGCAACCGTGAGTTTCTCTTATCTGCCCTGACAACTATTTTCCTAAAAGTCCTCGAGGATACACCCTCCTCAAGGGATACACCCTCTTCGTTTCCATAATTATTAATATCGTAGTAATAACTCAAGCTAATATTAATCATCTTTTTTTTTTTTCAACAAAAACAATCTTCCCTTTTATAAAAGCGCATAATATATTTAATCGTGTTTCGTTAATCTCTTAAAATTGGGAGGAATTATGATGATAACACCCTTTTTAGTCAAGAAATACCTTGCCCCTCTTTTTATATTACTATTGGTTATAGTTATGTCCGCTTGTAATAAAGATGTCTCCAACAGTGATAATACCCATTATGATATCGATTCTTTGTTAGCGGCACCAACTTCTGTTAATATCAATGGCCGGCAGTTTGAATTGTCTCCTTATCTGTGGCGGGATTTTATGCCCGTCAGTCCTATTGATGGCAAACCCATGATTGCCTTGATGAAGATTTTCGCCAATGACAGTCTTCCCCTCCCGTCATCTCTGACCCCCGATAGCTTATGGATCATTAACGGAAAGCGGGTGTGGGCAACAACCTTTTCTAAAAAAGAGCAACGTTTCTTTGAAGACCATTTGGAAAGTATCGCCAGAAACGGTCCCAAGTGGGGACCCGGTATCAAAGTTGATGTTGTCATCCGTTTAAAGGATAACGATAACATCTATTATTTGAAAGCAACCGATGTAACTATCAACCGCACCGATTGATTGAAGAACACTTTATGAAACAGCACTTTCAAGATATATTTGTCGCGCCCGATACTCATCAACTTTTACATTATAAAGGCATATTTACAAACGGGTTTTGGTCTGATGGTCTCCTTAAAACTTCTTCGGGGGACGTTCAATATACGGTTGAAGATGGTATCCCACAATTCGTGCCTCCGTCTCAAGATCCTTGGTCAAATGAAGAACAAGTGCGAGCGATACTACAAGAACACCATATCGACCCCGACCGATTAATTGAAAAAAACTGGTCGTCCCTTACCAATAGTCAAGAAGCTATCGACAAATACGGTGTCCATGCTCAGGTCATTGCTAACCGGGAGGGGATTATTTTGGAATTAGCCGGGGGTCCCGGAGGTGGAGCGACACCATTGATACTAAAATACAACCCTCAAGCAAAAATTCTTTTCAATGATTGGGGATTATGGATATTGAAAGAGTGGCAAAAACTTTATGATTCCCGAATACCAAATAATAATATCGGTTTTGCTCAATTCGATGCTACCCGTATGCCCCTTAAGAACAATTCCTTTGACGCTGTCAGTAGTATTGAAGGGTTGTCTAATATTAATAATACATCCCAAGCAATTAAGGAAACTTTTCGTACTCTTAAACCGACGGGAAAATTATTCCTTGTGGATTATACCTTTGGTAGGAACGAATTTCAACAATTCCCAAAAGACGTACAAAATGACTTGCAAAAGCAGTTCCCTTTCGTAGGAATAGGATATGAAAAATTTCTGACCGATGTCGGTTTTTACATCGAGAAATATCAAGAAATATTTCAGCGACCGATTGTTGCCGGTGAGGGTGGCTTTGCCGACCTCGCTTCCCAATATGGCGTTGATTTACACCTTCATTATTTTGCCATAGTAGCCAGAAAATAAATTCAGCCGGCTCGTTTGTGAAAGCGCAAAATAGAAAAACTAAAAATCACCACTCCAAAAATAAACAGCGGGTATATCTGTGGTAAAAGATCATAAAATCCGGCGCCTTTCATCATTATACCCCGTACGATAACCATAAAATAACGCATCGGATTTATATAGGTAAGATACTGCATCCACTCAGGCATGTTAGCGATGGGGGTAAAGAAACCCGAAGTCATAAGGGCAAAAATGGAAAAAAACCAAGCGAAAAACATCGCCTGTTGCTGAGTCGATGTCACCGTCGAGAAAAAAAGCCCCATACCCAATGTGGTTAACAAAAATAGAGCTGACAACCCCATCAATAACATAGGCGAGCCCACAAAAGGAATACCAAACCACAATATTCCCAAAGCCAAAGTGACTATCATTTCTATCATCCCTAACACGGCAAAAGGAAATATTTTACCCAAGAGAAAAGTAGTGGTGGAAATGGGCGTAACCAATAGCTGCTCCAAAGTTCCCCCTTCCTTTTCACGAACAATCGCCATCGATGTCAGCATCACCGTCAACATCAATAAAAGACTGGCCACAATACCCGGTATCATAAAATAAACCGACTTCGCTTCGGGATTGTAAAGAACATCAAACTTGATATTCAAAGGATTTTTAAAATGATAAAAACGATTGATAAACTTTTGGACAATAAGTGCCAGATAACCGGTGCCAATCGCGGTCGAATTGGCATCGGAACCATCAGCCAGAAGACCGATGGTAACCTTCTCTTTTTTGATTAATTTTTGGGATAATTGATGTGGTATAATCAACGCCATATCACTTTTGGATCTTTGAAAGTTCTCTTCCAACTTAAAAATCGGCAGCTTGCCGGTAGCGGGTTTGAAATAATCTCCCACTTGAGAGGCTTTGATAAGCTCTCGGGAATAACGACTTTGATTAAAGTCATAAATATCAAGCCTGATTTTTTTCACTTCCAGATTGACTACATAACCGAATAAAATTAACTGAATAACGGGAATGGCAAAGATTAAACGAATCATATTAATATCGCGAAAGATTTGTATAAACTCTTTTTTTACCAAGCCCCAAAAAGCACGATTCATAACTAATCAACCCTTGTCTTGAAATTCTTAGCGGCAATAAAAATTAAAACCGTCATTAAAATAATCAGATACAATCCTTGTGATGCCAAAACCTCAAAACCCGCTCCTTTGAGTAAAATACCACGAATAATGACAATAAAATATCTTGCCGGTATAACATAAGTTAATAATTGTAACGGAAGAGGCATATTTCTGATAGCGAATATAAATCCGGAAAGCATAACCGATGGCAACACTGTTACGGTAACAGCAAACATCATCGCTACCTGTTGAGTTTTAACCAAAGAAGAAATCAAAATACCAATAGACAATGAAGTTGCCACATAAATTAAACCAAATCCCAAAAGAAGCAGCTTGGAACCCGCAAAAGGAACATCAAACAATATTTTGGCAAACATCAAAACCAAAACTCCATCCAAAAGAGCCAGAAAAACATAAGGTAATATTTTACCCAACAATATTTGAAAAGGGGAAACCGGTGCTGTCAACAATTGTTCCATCGTTCCCGTTTCTTTTTCGCGGGCGATGGTAATGGAGGTCAACAAAGCGGATATCATCAACAGGACAATAGCCACCAGACCGGGGACAAAAAAGTAAGCCGATTTCAAATCCGGGTTATAAAGAATCTCTCGCGAAATATTTATTCCCGGCACTTTCACTCCGGGAGGGAAAAGGTTCCGTATATATTCATTGACTAAAAAATTAGAATAATTTTGAACGGCCGCACTGAGATTATTATCAGAACCGTCAATTATCATTCCCAAGGAGAAAGGCTTAAGTTCCTTCTCGCCACGGCGAATTTCTCCTACCGCTTTTCCGAACCCTGGTTTTATAATCAACACCGCATTGGCATCGGAAGTGCGCAGAATTTCTTGGGGATTGGTCGCGTCTACCGGAGTTTGCGGTTTGCTGAAATAAGTCGATTCATAAAAGCGGTCAATGAGCTCATGAGACTCAAAACTCTGGTCGTAATCGATAACGGAGATAACGATATTATTAACGTCGAGATTAACCGCATAGCCATAGAGAAAAGTCATCATTATGGGCATAATAATGGCAATGGTTAAAGAGCGCGAATCACGCAGAATATGATAGAGTTCTTTTAACGCAATAAATTTTAATTTATACATCAGCTTCCGCTTTGTCTTTTATTAAGGAAATAAACAAATCCTCAAGATTATCCTTTTGATATTTCTCAACTAATTTCAGGGGGTTTCCTATTTCAATTATTTTTCCCAAATGCATGATGGAAATACGCTGACAATAATTGGCTTCATCCATATAATGAGTGGTGATAAAAATGGTAATTCCCTTATCAGCCAAACCATAAAGAATTTCCCAAAACTTGCGGCGGAAGATAGGGTCGACTCCGCTGGTGGGTTC
>JAADHM010000060.1:0-6433 GCA_013151855.1 FCB group bacterium
GGAAAGTAAAATTGAAATCGATATCAGATTAATGGCTGCCACCAATAAAAATTTAAAAGAAAGAGTTGCTTCCGGTGATTTTCGCGAAGATTTGTTTTATCGTTTAAATGTCATTCCTATCCATATCCCTCCCTTAAGAGAAAGAAAGGAAGATATTCCCATCTTGGTCAAAGGTTTTATCAATAAATTCAGTCCCACGACAAAAATTGAAGTTGACAAATCACTGATGGAGTTATTGATCAATTGTCGGTGGCCCGGTAATGTGCGCGAGCTGGAAAATTTGATAGAGCGAATGGTTATTTTACGAAATGCGGATCTTTTAACTATCGAAGATCTCCCTCATGATTTTGGAGAAAAAGAAATTTTAAAGCAAACCAATGAATCCAACTTTACCCAAGTTGATAATTTCGGCTTAACCGATGTAGAAAAAAAAATGATTATCGAAGCCCTAAACAAAAGTGCCGGAAATAAGACCAAAGCGGCAAAAATGTTAAAAATTCCTCGCCATGTTCTCATTTATAAAATAAAAAAGTATGACATTATTTATAACGAATGATTCATAAAATTAGTTTGTCTTTTTTATATAGGCATCAAAAACATTTTTACTTTATAGATACAATACTATCTATATATCATAATACAGCTCAAACTCATAGGGAGTGGGGCGGATGCTAAGTTCGGCAATTTCTTTGCGTTTGATATCTACCCAGTGCTCCAATAAGTCTTCGGTAAATACGCCGTCTCGTAAAAGATATTGATGGTCTTTTTCTAAGGCATTTAATGCTTTGGACAATGAGGTGGGCAAGCGATGGATTTTTGCCAATTCTTTTTCCGATAAGTTATCGATGTTTTTATCAAGCGGCAAGCCCGGGTCAATTTTATTTTTGATACCGTCAATACCGGCCATAAGCATAGCGGCGTAAGCCAAATAAGGGTTCATCGTAGCATCGGGAGGACGAAATTCAAAACGCATTTTCTTGGCATCTTGTTGATAACCGGGAATACGAATACAAGCCGTTCTATTCCCTACCGAGTAGGTTCCGGCAACGGGGGCTTCAAATCCCGGGACTAACCGCTTGAATGAATTGGTCGAAGGGTTGGAGAAGGCCAATATCGAGTCCACATGTTTTATAACTCCACCGATATAATGAAGACCGATTTGAGAGAATCGTGCTATACCTTTTTCATTAAAAAAAAGAGAACCTTTGCTATTGGACAAATATTGATGGATATGCAAGCCTGAACCCGGTTCATTGAAAAGCGGTTTGGGCATAAATGTCGCTGATTTCTGATGTTGGAAACAATAGTTTTTCACGAAATATTTGACCAGCATACTTTGGTCAGCCATTTTTAGCAAAGGAGCAAATTGTATTTCTATCTCATGCTGACCTGCCGAACCGACCTCGTGGTGATGATATTTCAACTCGATACCAACTTTGGCAAGCATCGAAGAAATTTCAGAGCGAAGGTTGAAACTTCGATCCAAAGGCGGCGCCACATGATACCCCTTTTTATAAGGAATTTTATAACCGAGATTCTCCGCATCCCGAGCGGCGTTCCACTCGGCTTCGGAAGAATCGAGATAATAAAAAGCTTCCTCGGGGCCCTGATAAAAATTCACTTTATCGAAAAGATAAAACTCAAACTCGGGTCCAAAAAAAGCTTTGACCCCTTTTTTGGTTTTATCCAAATATTTTTCAGCGTCAATTGCCACTCGTCGAGGATTGCGGGAAAAAGGTCTTATTCTATCACTAACATCCATTATATTTCCGATAAAAGAAAGGGTGGGATGCTCAAAAAACGGGTCAATAAATGCTGTTGCGGGGTCAGGCAATAAAATCATGTCTCCGCGTTCAATAGAAGAAAAACCGGCTAACGAGGAACCATCCACCCCCACACCGGTTTTGAATAATGTCTTGTTTAACGATGAAACCGGTAATGTAATATGATGCCATAATCCCGGCAAATCGACAAATTTTAAATCCAAAAACTCAATCTTTTTTTCTTTAGCTATTTTTAGTAATTGAGCAATTTCCATTTTATCCTCGCTATAATTTTTATTTAGTCGCTACTATATACCTAATAATTGCATAAATTCAAGAGCATTTTTAGCCGCTTGTCCGTGGTGGCAATTATTAAAAAAAACATACATTTTTTTAACTTTGACTTTTAGTTTTAAAGTTTTGTCCCGCCAATTTTTTAACTCTTTCAGAGAGTAATTATAATCGTAGCGCAATGCTCCTCCTTCCCACCAGTGTTCTTTGTTCCTGCCGTGAAGACGGATATAGGCGGTATCGGTGGTGGCAAAGGCGTCAGGTTTCAGAAGTCCATCGAGCTCGGGTTCATCGACACAAACATAGCCAATCCCCTCTTTTTTCAGTGCTTCATACATAGTACGATTCACCCAGCTATTGTGGCGAAACTCAACAAATAACGGATAGGAGGGA
This sequence comes from FCB group bacterium, assembly GCA_013151855.1. Taxonomy (GTDB): domain Bacteria; phylum Zixibacteria; class MSB-5A5; order GN15; family FEB-12; genus JAADHM01. Next base: position 2,448 of record JAADHM010000060.1, read on the forward strand.
AAATAATCATGGCACGTTTTGATATAATCCGAAGTGCTTTTGTTAAACTTAAAAGAATAAGGAAATTGAGCCAAAACGCCCGCCAATTTCCCTGCTTCCACAACCGGTTTTATGGCTTCCACGAAACTGATAGCATCGTTTTCAAGATTCGTTCGTCGGTGTGTAAATGAACCGGGGACTTTTATCATAAAATCGAAATTATCCGGGACCTTTTTTAACATATTGGTGAATACTACCGGATGAGGAATACGATAATAAGTGCTATTGATCTCTACGGTATGAAAATATTGTGCGTAAAAATCAAGCATCTTCCCTTTGGCAATATTTTCAGGATAAAACTTACCTACCCAATCGTTAAAACTATAACCGGAAGTTCCCACTCTGATATTTGATAAAGCTATATCCATAACATTAGGTCGAGTATGACTACCACTTTAATTTTTTATAAAGTAACACTGTCTTTGGGTAAATAACTCATTTGGGAAAATTAAAAAACTAAAAGTTTTATTTGTTTTTCTTTTTCGGGGTTTTTTGAAAACGAATGAAACCACATTGGGGACATACCCATTTCCGCTTTTTGTGAAAAGAACGTTTTAGTTCTTTCATGGAAGATTTACATCGAGGGCAAATCATTGATAAAATATTAATGAATCAGTTTTAAAAAATCTGACAGTAAAAATTCCATACGTCCGATAAAAGTCGACATTCTCGACATTACCGTATAACCGAAAGTGGTGCCGAAGAAAATCATCAAAAAATATGTTCCCACCTTAGCTATTTTTCCCAAAGCACCTTTTTGCTCTCGGCTAAAGTAAAAATACGATATAACACCAAGGATAACAATAATACCGGTAAAGTCGGGCATTCCCGAAGCGTTTACCAAAGAGACTACGGTATTAGACATCTGTTTCAAGGTTCGTTCTTTAAGCATAGCGGGAATTGCCACTCCGGCACCGGATCCAATCATGACCGCAATGGAAATACGCGAAAGAAAGGCGGTCTTTTTATGAAACCTTCCCCACATCAAGAGTCCTAAAAGCAAAGGGATTATCAACCATAAATCGCTTTCCTTAAATAAAGGTTCAAACAACAAAGCCATCAAGGTATTGTTGAAGGTTATAACCAATATATACCCGATAGAGACACCGATGAGTAACGACTCCGCGAATTTATAAAAGGGATTGTCGCGATACAAAAAGGATAAGATAGCCAAGGTTAATACTCCGGCGATTAATGTTCCTATGTCCATAATATTATTTTCTTCCTTTTCGTTTGGTTATGAAATATGAAAGGTTCCCTACAATAATCAGGAAAATTACATATAAATGAGCGCTGGATTGAGCTAACATCCCTCGGGCACCACCGCCGCTAATTTTAAGTAGCTCTTCATATTCCGCCGCTCCCCGTAACCCGCCGGTCATGGCATACATCTGCCCCGAAGCCAAATAAGGGTCGTAAGTGGTAACCATCGCCGCTGTCACCGCACCAAGTATTTTCACCCCATAACGTCCGTGTCCGTATTCAATCCAATGGGTAGTTAAAGAACCATCGGCAATGGAAATCACCGCATCGATGTTATTATAATTTTTTACGGATTTTAACAAATTCAATTGATCGTATTTATTCCCCAGATAATCCTGAGGATAAGTTTCTTTAAGCGACTCCCCCATCGATAAAATGGCGGCAACATACTGTGGCCGGAAGCCCAAATAAACATAGTCCTTTCCATAAACTTTATGGTATTCCTTGGCTGTTTTTTGCATCAAACGATAACCGATAACAGTTCCTTCGGACAACAACGACACGCCAATTAGTCGCAGGTCTTTTTTAAAAGCATGACGCAACACCGCCAAAGCCAAAGGTCTAATTTCGGGCAAAGAAGATGCTTCGTGGTCGAAAGATATGAGCAAAATCGAACCCGGCGGTAGAGAATCGATATAATCGAACATTTTTTGAGTGTAGGGCGATACCCGAACATTTAGCTTTACGTTTAAAATCATCGTAATTCCGATAACTAAAAATAAACCTAAAAATATCCAATGGCGCGATTTCAAATGTTTCATCAATCCTTTCCCAACCAAGTGCGTTCGATACCGATAATTACTCTAAGGGAGGTCGTTAATGAACCTAAACCGATTCCGATAAGAATGGCTCGTCTGGCTGACATCGATGGATAGTTACGAATCCAATCGGCAATATTCGGTAAATAATCGGAAAAAATACCGCCAATGTTAGAGCGGCTTAAAAGTATTATCAAAGCGGATAAAAGCAGTATTGTTGCCGGTATGGAACGCGCCCGAAAACCGCGATACGAAGCGGAAGCCACAAAAAAAGCCAACAAAGCAAAGACCGTTGACTGCATCGGCGCCTGTACATTTTCAAACATCCACATAAAAGGTGAACCGGTCTTAATCCCCCATCCCAGCGCAACCACGGGCATAATAAGAAATCCCGAAATGGCTACTATGCGATAAAAGGTATTATTACCACGTTTGATTTGCGAGATGTTATTATTAACAAAACTGATTATTCCTAAAATAAGAGTGAAAGCAAAAATAATCTGCCAATAATCCAAAATGGATTTATAAACAAAACGAGCGGTGGGATGTTGGGAAAAATATTGAATAAACATCACGACACCAAAAATAAAACATACGGCAAGGGGAACTTTTCGATTCATCAAAACATCCACCAAGAGCCGCCGGAAATTCCGCTTATGGTTGCTACCGTTTCCCAGATAACGGCACTAAGGAGAAAAACAGCGATCAGCACTTTCATAATATCCTGAGCGCGCACGGAAGCGAGAATCGATTTATCTCCCGATAAATAACCGGAAGCGGCGAACAGTTCTTCACCGATTAAAGTGTAATCACAAGCAACGATAAAAAAAGCAAGTTGAATGGTTGAATCCGTGCCGGCGATTTGAATGGCGTTGATAGAGTTCCCTGTCTCCGCTAAAATCAACGACTCCGCTTCGAAAGTGCCCAATAAAAATATCGAAGCCGGTTTAAGACGCGTTATCATACCGTCAACGGCGGCGGCATAGCCGAATTGCGAAGAAGACACATAAGTGACATCTTCGGCACGGAATCGATCGGGATAACCGCTGTGAGTATAACTTTCTTTAATGACTTCCTGCGCTACCGTCATAATAACGGGGTCATGAGTGGGATAAACCAATTGACAACCATAAGCGGCGGTTTGCTCGGCAACATAGCTCAATATATTCATAGAAGCTATGGTCGTGGAACGCTGTATATCGCCTCCCCATCCGGGCGTGTAAAGTACCGGTCGAGCCATTTCCGTAGCTCTTCCGATAGCATTCTCTACCGCTTTCAAACCGGCAATTTCTCTGATTTTGAATTTATCTCTGCTTTTTCGATGATAAGTTGTATATAATACGATAGCAATACTGATAATGGATACAATTAAGGTTGAAAGGGTGGTAATATCAAACCAACCGGTATTTACAATGGCATCGACAATAACTATATTGGAATACATTGAAAGTTTTATACGAGATGAAGTTATAACAATCAACAAAAAAGAATTTTTATTTGACTCTACCAACAGCTATTTTATTTTCATTATTACAAACATACTTTGAAAGGAAAAAAAATGAAATTCAAAATTACTTCTTTGGTGATAACATTATTATTGATAGGCTCGACATTGTCAGCCAAAACTACCATTACTTGGTGGCAGTTCTGGACTGATCCTAATATCAAACCGGTTCTTCAATCAATAGTCAACGAGTTTGAAAAAGAGAATCCCGACATCAATGTAAAGATGACCGATTTAACCTGGGCCAACGGACACGAAAAAATCGCTATCGCTTTTGCTTCCGCCAATGCTCCCGATGTGGTTGAACTCGGCTCTGATTGGATTGCCGAATTTGCTTCCAACAATCTGTTAATGGATATTTCTTCCCCCATAGCATCAGACAGCTCTCAATATCAAGGCTGGGGAATGGCTACCTATAAAGG
>JAADHM010000060.1:6503-11454 GCA_013151855.1 FCB group bacterium
TAACCCGTGCGGGCTATGATAAAAATTTCTTCCCGGTCACTTGGGATGATTTAAAAAAAGCCGCTTTTAAAATCAACAAATTGGGAAAGCATATTTACGGATGGGGTTCCAACACTCCCGAAAAACACCGCCTATACAAAAAGTTTCTACCGTTTTTCTGGTCATCGGGAGCACAGATTTTTACCGATGACAACAAATACTGCGTGCTCGCTTCCGACAAAGCTATCTCCGCTTTAAGGTTTTACAAGGAGCTAAATGATTCTTGCGGATATGTTGCCAATCAACGAGGAATCGAAGATGCTTTTCTCGATGGGAAAATAGGTTTTATCATATCGGGTGATTGGCTGTTAAAACGCATAGCTTTGGAAAAAAGAAAAATCAACTTTTTCACCACTTTAATTCCCGGTCCCAAATATCCCGGAATATCATTCCTCGGCGGAGAATTTTTAGCTATCAATGCCGCTACCAAGAATAAAGCCGCCGCCTTAAAATTTATAAACTTTCTAACAAACACTAAAAATCAGATTATCTTTTGTAAAGCCAACCGCTCCGCCAATCCATCAAGTATCAAAGCCCAAGAAGATTCTTATTTCAAATCTAATATCAACTTACAAACTTTTATCAAACAACTTAAATTAAGTAAACATCCGCCGGTTGACCCCGATTGGGTTTACATAGAAGATGCTATTGAAAAAGCTGTCGAAGATGCCCTTTTCGGTAACGGGTTGGTTGCCCAGCCGTTATTGGATGCCGAGCATAAAATAACCAAACTAAAAGATAATGAAAAACATTAAAACTACCGCTTTAGTTTTAACGCTGCCATGGATTTTGACTTTTGCCATTTTTTGGTTATTTCCTTTGGTATATTCCATTGTTATCAGTTTTAGTAATTATCAACTTTTATCGAAAAGCTTTGATTGGGTCGGTTTTGACAATTACAAGTCGTTATTGTCTGACCAAGATTTCATTCAAGCTTTAAAAAACACGTTCATTTTTGTCGCTGGCACCATTCCTTTCACCACCATAATTGCTTTGGGTTTGGCTTTGTTGATTAACAAAGAATTTCCGGGACAGGGTATTTTTCGTTCAGGTTATTTTCTGCCGTCAATCACCTCAATGGTCGTTATCGCTTTGATTTTTACCAATCTTTATCAACGAGGAGGATACATTGCTTACTTAGCCTCTCTTATAGGTTTTACTCCTCCGGAGAATGGCTTTTTGTACAACAATAGAACCGCTCTTTTCTCGATAATGGCGATGGATGTCTGGATGGCATCAGGGTATTATATGTTGATTTTTCTTTCGGGATTAAAAGCCATTCCCCATGAATTGTACGAAGCGGCAAAAATAAGCGGTGCCGGTCCAATACGACAATTCTTTCACATCACTCTTCCTTTGTTGAAACCGGTTATGCTTTTTATTTTAGTGATAAACTCGATAAAATCGTTTCAAGTGTTTGTGGAAATTTTTGTGATGACCAAAGGTAAGTTTGAAACATCGACGATGGTCTATTACCTTTATGAAAAAGGATTAACAACGAAATTTCAAATCGGCTATGCTTCGGCGGCGGCTTACGTATTATTTATTATTATAGCCATTTTTTCCATAATCCAATTTTTGCTTTTCAGGAAAAGGCAACCGCTATGGTAACCGACAAATTTCTCTTGTTTCTTAAATATATTATTTTAACCATTATTTTATTGATAATGATTTTTCCTTTGTTGTGGATGTTTCGCATATCTTTAATGCCCACGGGAAACGGTATTGGCTTGATTAATATCGTATCGTCTCAAATCACTTTTAACAATTACCTTGAGCTTTTCAGAACCAGCAATATGGGAAGATTTTTGTTCAATTCCCTTTTGGTGGGGAGTATTGTTACGGTAGGAAATATTCTTTTTTGTTTTATGACCGCTTATTCTATCGCTCGCTATAAATATATAGTTAACAAATTGTTATTCATATCGGTAATCATCATTCTGATGATACCGGTTCATATAATCATTATTCCCATGTACATATTGATGGTTAAGGCAAAATTATATGACAGCTATGGAGCGTTAATTCTCCCTTGGTTGGTCAATCCCATCGGTATTTTTTTGGTCAAGCAATATATTGAGTCTATCCCTCCTTCTATGGAAGAAGCCGCCCGCATTGACGGCGCCGGTGAATTTAAAATTTTATTTAAAATCGTAATGCCTTTGTGTAAACCCGCTTTGGCGGTGTTGGCGATTCAAGTCTTTTTTACCAACTGGAATTCTTTTCTCTTCCCCTTTATTTTGACCCAAAGTGAACAATATCGCACTCTTCCGGTTGCTTTGGCATTGTTTCAGGGACATCAAGCGATTGATTGGCAACATCTGATGGCCGGCTCCACTATCGCCGTTTTGCCTATTTTATTGGTATTTTTAATAATGCAAAGACAAATAGTTTCGGGCATTACCGCCGGAGGAATAAAACAGTAAAAATTATACATTTTTTAGTTGCTTTATTATTGTTATATTCTTTTAATCTGGTTGCTTGGAAAATTAAAATTTAATAATAAAGAAAGGAAATTGTATTTATGAAGAATTTATTGATTGTGAGCGCAATCTCCGCTCTTTTGTTCCTTGGCTGTGGAGCCAGTAAAGATTATGTCAGTCAGCAAATCAGTCAATCGGAATCAAAAACCAACGCTCAAATTAATTCCCTGCGTGACAAAACCAATGCCAATGCGGAACAACTATCTAAGTTACAATCTCTTTCCAAAGAACTCGCGGCTAAAACCGATATGGCTATCAATAAGGCCAAAGGTTTTGAAAATTACCAAATTATCTGGAAAGGTGAAATCAATTTTGATTTCGACAGCTATCTGATCAATGCCAATGCCGAACAAATACTGAACGAAGCTGGCAAAAAGATGGAAGAACACCCGGGTTCTATCATTGAAATTGCCGGATATACCGACCGTACGGGTTCGGCGAAATATAATCTGATGCTTGGTGAAGAACGGGCGAATGCCGCCAAACGTTTTTTAGCAGACCAATATGGCATTTCTCTTTATAGAATGTTTGTCATCTCTTATGGGAAACAAAAGCCAATCGCTTTACCCGATGAAAAACATGCCTCCTCCAAAAACCGCCGGGTAATTCTTACTATTTGGGGTGAGCTGAAATAAAGATTTTGATTTATGTGAAAACTATATAAAGGCGGTTCAAACACCGCCTTTTTTATTTATCTATTTTAGCATAAAAGGCACTTTGTTGTTTTTCTCATAACGTGACATTTTATATGAGAGAAAATCCGATTTGATAGTAGAACCATTTTGATGAATAAGCCTGAAAAATAATTTCAAATTAACCTCTTGACATGTCAACGGTATGACAACCCCTTGTTCCCCATAAAAGTTGAAAGCTTTAAATTGCCGTTTTCCATTATTAGATTGATAGGGTGACATCCGCGAAGGATAACGCCATACTTGATTGGAATCGGGAAACAAAGTAAACAATGCGGAGTCAACAATCAAATCATTTACCAGTTTTTTATTATCAAAAGGTTCATGGTAGGCGATAACCGTTAACCAAAACATATTGGTATCGGAAATACTATCCAATTTTGATACTTCCTTGAAAGCAACCAATTGGGGGGATTCAAATTTCCATCCTTCGAACTTATCGGCTTTTGGCACCATATCATAAGCGATAAACTGACGCGTTCTCAAACTTGTACATGATAGTACAAGAACAAAAGACAATAAGATTGCTGAATAAATAATATTTTTCATTGCTCCTGCTGTTGTTTAATTATCTTTAATTTGATTATTATCATTAACAAGCTTGATTACTCTTTGCGGGAAAGGTATCTCGATACCTTCTTCACGGAAACGGTCGAGAATCCGCTCCCGCAATTCACTGCCGGTAAGATACAAATCCCTAAGGTCGGCAACCCGACAAAACATGGAAACATTCAGACTGCTTTCACCGAATTCAAGAAAGCGGAAAAAAGGTTGGGGTTCTTTTAAAACTTTAGGATGTTTATCGGCTTCTTCCAACATAACATTTTTTACCTGTTCGATATCGGCATCGTAACTTACCCCCACATCTATTTTGACTCTAATTTCCGGATAAGGATAGGTGATATTATGAACGGTTGTTTTCACCAATTCCGAATTGGGAACGATTATCAGCGTATTTTCAAAAGTAAGAAATTTGGTGGAACGCACCCCTATCTGATAAACACGACAGGTGTTGCCATCGGATAAACGCACCCAGTCACCGTTGCGGAAAGGACGGTCAATCATAATGACGAACCCCCCAATCATATTGGCAATGGTATCTTGAGCGGCCAGAGCAACCGCTAAAGAGCCGACTCCCAAAACAGTTATTAGCCCCTTAATATCAACATGAAAATGATCCAAAATAATCAAAGTTGACAGGACATAAATGATTACCTTAGTGGTACGATCCAAAAGAGGTAAAAATTCATCGTCAACTTTGGTTTCCGTTTTAGAAGCTATGGTGACAGCATACCACCGAAATATGGTTGAAAAAACTTTTACCAAAACGATAGCTATCAATATAACCGCAGCGGCAAAAAAGATACTGTCAAAAAAGCGAAAAACTTCAATCCCTATTTTCGATACAAATATTTTTTGGAGATAATCAAATAAAAGAGTAAGCCCGGACAGATAAATCAAAAAATAAATTTGTTTTTGTATGCTTTCTACGAGTTTATCATCCAAATCCGTTTTTGTCTTAGAGGTAATTTTTTTTATGACCCCGTTTAAAATAATACGGACAATAAACATAGCAACAAAAGTGGCAACGATAATAACGACAACACCGATTAGTTTCTGTAATGTGGAGGCAACGGGTATTTTATCTAATAATGAAAGCATATATTTTATTTAATTTTAAAAATTATATCTGCTGTTTCAAACCGGGCACGTATGGCGATAGTATCGGGATAGGTG
>JAADHM010000183.1 GCA_013151855.1 FCB group bacterium
CAACGTTGTCGATTTCCCGGAACCGGTAGGACCGGTAACAAGCACCAAACCTCGAGGTAAATTTGCGAATTCAGCGACTACTTTAGGTAATGCTAATTCTTCGAAGGATCTAATTTTGTAAGGAATCTGTCGTAAGGCTACGGCGACATTTCCTCGCTGCATAAATATATTGCAACGGAAACGGCTCATCTGTTCAATTCCGAAAGAAAAATCAAGTTCAGAGTTTTGCTCAAACTTCAATTTTTGTTTTTCGTTTAACATCGAATAGGACAATTTTTTTGTTTCTTCACTGGTTAAAAGATCATAGTTCAACCGCTGCAATTTGCCATCGATTCTAACCACGGGAGGAGAACCTACAGTTAAATGTAAGTCAGAGGCATCCATTTTCACCATCTGTTCCAACAATTCACGTAATGAAACCATCAGTGTTCCTTAATTTTTTCTATAATTCAAACTAAAACTTTATTATATATTATTATCGGAAGATATAAATGATTCTTGAAAGAAATATTGATATTTTCTTGCTGTAAGCTGTTGATATATAATGGATTTTAAATTAGCTCAAGAAATAGCGGAAGTAGTGGCAAATACTTCTTCAATACTGACCAATCCTTGTTTCATTTTTTCCACAGCTGCCATTCGCAGACTGAACATCCCCTGTTCCAAAGCTACTCTTCTAATCTCGGAATCATTGGCTTTAGCTAAAATTAAAGACTCAATCTCTTGGGTGATAGGCATAACCTCATAAACACCGGTTCTGCCTGATAATCCGGTATGATTACATTCATTACATCCCTCTCCTTTAAAAGCTCTGATATTTCGTAATAACTCTTTAGGGACCCCTAAACTTTCCACCTGTTCACCGGTAAGGTTCATTTCCTGTTTACAATTCTGACAAATTTTACGCATCATCCGCTGTGCCAAAATTAATTTTGTCGCCGAAGCCACCAAATAATACGGTACTCCCATATCAATTAATCGGTTTATCGACGAAGGAGCGTCATTGGTATGTAAAGTGGAAAACACCAAGTGACCGGTTAATGCCGCACGGATAGCGATTTCCGCCGTTTCCCCATCACGAATCTCACCGACCATAATTATATCCGGATCCTGACGAAGAAATGAACGTAAGGCAGCGGCGAAAGTCATCCCGATATCGGATTTAACAGCAACCTGATTGATGCCGTCGAAGTTAAACTCAACGGGATCTTCAGCGGCCATAATATTGACATCAATGGTATTGATTTGCTTCAAAGCGGAATACAAAGTAGTTGTTTTACCGGATCCGGTAGGACCCGTAACCAGAACAATACCAAAGGGCAAATGGATTTTTTCGTGGAATTTCTTTAAGTCCTCTTTTCTAAAACCAAGCTTGGTCATATCCACCATCAATGCCATCGGGTCAAGAATACGCATAACCACTTTTTCACCGAAGATTGTCGGTAACACTGACACACGGAGGTCAACCGTACGACCGCTGATTTTCACTTTAATACGTCCGTCTTGCGGAAGACGTCTTTCGGAGATATCAAGCTCGGCCATGATTTTTATTCGGGAGACAATAGCGGCTCTGTATTTGAAAGGCAACGGCGCCATTTCACGAAGGTCACCGTCAATACGATAGCGAACCCTGATTCTTTTTTCATACATTTCAAAATGGATATCGGAAGCACCCATCCTAATAGCATCACTTATAATAGAGTCCACCAGTTTCACCAACGGTTTATCTTGTATCTGAGATAATAAATCCGTATCGCTGGGGGCTTCCTCTTCGGAAATTACTTCTAAATCAGGATCTCCTTCCAAACCTTTGACAATTTCCGACAATCCTCCGGAATCGGTATAATAAGTTTCAATTGCTTTTTCAATTGCTTTTTCCGGAGAAATAACCGGTTGTACGGAACATCCCGTTATAAATTTGATAGCATCGAGAACATAAATATTGTTGGGATCACTTATGGCGACAAGAAGAGTTTTGTTAAGTTTGGATACGGCTATTACTTTAAATTTACGGGCAATATCCAAAGGAATCAGTTTTACGATTTCCGGGTTGAGTTCAATATCATTAAGCCTGATAGCCCCGATTTTGAGATGTTTCCCGATGAATTTGGCAATCTCATCTTCCGATTCAACAGCACCGATTTCAACCAAAGCGGATTCAAATTTCGCTTTTTTTTCTTGAACGATACTTTTTGCCTGTTCCGCTTGCTCAGGGGTAATTTTACCGGCTTTAATTAAAATTGCACTGAGTTCAGAATACATTTCGTTCGATCTCGATGTAAAAATATTATCTTTGGTTTAATCAATTCAATGATTAATTAATCTTGAAAAATATCATCCAGTTTGTCTTCCGCTTGACTGGTAAAATCATGGGAAAGCCCGGTTTCTTCTTGGTGGCCGGATTTTTCTTGGATCTTCTCAAAAATCTTTGCCAGTTCAATGGAAGTCTCTCTGGCATATAACCTCACCATACCGATAGTAGTTCGGTCATCAAAAATAACGACAAGAATGGAACGTTCTCCAACTAAAGACATGTGAATGTTATCTTTTTTCCCTTGATGAAACAAAACGGAAAATTCCGGTTCGCCAACCAGCCGGGCAATCTCTTTCGTTGAAGCAAAAGAGCCGGCCAATAACGCTGCCAAAGCCGTCGTATCAAGAGAATGGGTAAAACCCTGACGGGTGATTAAATGTCCATCCTTGTCAACCAAGAGAGCACATTTAGCTTCCGCTCCTTTAAGCATTTTCGAAATCAACGCATCAATCTGGTTAATTTCTTCTTCATAAATTATAAGACTATCGTCAGTCATTTGAGCCTCCATGTTGACTATTTAATTCCGAATAAACGTTTGAAAAAACCACGTTTTTTTTCATGACGGTGTTTCATTGCCGGTATCACCTTCGGTAAAGATAAATCCGGTTGTTTAAATTCGGAGTTATCGATTTCTTGACCTGTTTGCTTCTCCTCTACCGTATTATTGTCTCCATATTCTTGAGATTGCGACGTAAAAGACGTTTTGGGCGTATCAACTTCCTTGGCTTGTTGTTTTTCACTCCCCGGATAAGGACGATAATTAACTTCCGCAGATGATCCCCCTATTGATTGCTCTTCTTTAACCTTTGGCACAGCGGCAGATGCTACGGCACCAACTTTCTCGCTGGGAGTCGAAACAGGTGTGGAAGGAGCTGATGCCAGAACATGTTCTCGTGAAAGGGTTGCAGAAGACGGCTCCGGTGATTTCGGAGCAGACTCTGAAACCGGCTTATTAATGGCTTCAGAGGTAAAAGATGTTGGTGGGGCAACCGGAGTGGCGGTAACCGGTTTTGGTTTTGAGCGAGAATTGGATTTGGCTTTTTCCAAAACCATTTTGATAATCATTTTCAGGGTATCAAAAACTCCATTCCCCAAAGTTGCCGAAGCTTCATAAAATGGTCGTCCCTTGACGTTTAATTTCGCATTCAGCTGTTCCAGAGAAAGTACTCCGGGTAAATCGCGCTTATTATATTGGATAACCATGGGCAATTCTTCCAGATTGTATCCATATTCCTGAAGGTTTTCTTCAAGATTCAGTAATGATTCGATATTTTCATCCATTTTATCCGGTTGGCTATCCGCCACAAAAACAACACCATCCACCCCGCGCAGCACCAACTTTCTGGTGGCATTATAATAAACCTGCCCCGGAACCGTATATAATTGAAATTTGGCTGCAAAACCGTTGATGGTTCCAATATTTATAGGAAGAAAATCGAAATACAACGTTCGGTCAGCTTCCGTAGCCAAAGAAATCATTTTCCCGCGGGTATTGCTCGGCACTTTGGAATGCACGTACAGCAGGTTGGTTGTTTTTCCCGAAAGGCCGGGACCGTAATAAACAATTTTACAACAAACCTCTCGCGATGAATAGTTTATTGATACCATTTTTAATAATCCTGTATATTTATTTTTATCCTGCCAATTTCAGTTTGCTTATCGCATTTTTTATTTCCAGGCGAATCAAACCGATATTAACCTGTTTCTCTGTCGTTACCACTAAAATACCCAAATTAGTATCGGTAAAGAACAGCTTTCCCTCATCGGCTTCGATAGTTACTTGCTTCAAAGGGCTTGTCTTAAGTCGCTCCAGCGATTTTTGAATATTACCGGTAATGGAAGCAGCCAGAGCACCGATGGTCTCCCCTTCGAAAGATTCATCGAGGTCGGCGGCAATAACAATACCGTCATTACCAACGACCATGGAACCGGTGATACCGGTCGTTTTGTTCAGTTCACTTAATACATCATACATATGTCTTTTTCTCCGCGTTCCCGAATAGCTTTTTGCTATATCGTTCTGCTACATATTTTCTAACTAACTCTATTCCTTGATTTATACGAATATTTAACACCTCATCAAAGGTTCTTTCAGATATCACCATAAGACAAAACGAATCTTCAGCAGCCACAACAACTTTTTTATCGTTAAATAACATATCAACTTTTTCCGGCGATTGAAGTCCCATTCTGTTCCATACATCATTATTACCGTTAAGAAGCGACAAAGCAAAAGGAGCCACATCTTCGGCATTAATACCACCTCTGGTAAAATTACTTAAAAGCAACCCTTCTTTATCGACAATAGCCGCCATCTGTATTGAGCCGTCTTCGCCGATATAATGAGTAGCTTTATCAAATCCATTGGCATCTAAAGTCATTGTTTTAGCGGACAACTCTTTTTCTTCTGCTTTCGATTTTTTATTGTCTTTACTATCCATAGGCATCATCACTTCTTGACTGAATCCTTTTTCTTTCGAAGCCGCTATGGAAGTTACCGTCGGTTCAAAAGTTTTGGTCGGCATTTGTGTCTTTTCCTCTACACGTGATATTTCGATAGCCGGGTTCAGTTTGTTTAAAAGAGGTTTCAAAA
>JAADHM010000002.1 GCA_013151855.1 FCB group bacterium
TAAGTTTTTGAATGGCAAGGTCATAACAGGAGTTACATAACATCGAAATAGCTTTTATAAATATTTTTGCCTTAGCTTTTGCTTTGGCTTTTGATGCTTTTGCGGTAGCTATTGCCGTGGGAATAAAATTGGGAAAGCTGGAAAAATGGGCTATTTTCAGGCTTTCTTTCCATTTTGGGTTTGCCCAATTCGGTATGCCAATTATTGGTTGGCTGATTGGCGGTTATTTCTCAACTATGGTCGGTTCTTATACTAAGTTGTTGGCAAGCATGATATTAGTTGTTATAGGAGGGCGTCTTATCTGGGAGCAATTTAAACCCGAAGAAAAAAAATGGCAGAGTGATCCCACGCGAGGAGTCAGCCTATTGTTATTAATGTTTGCCACTTCCGTTGATGCTTTGGCGGCCGGTTTTACTTTGGGCTTAGTAGGCACTCAAATCCTTTTTCCCACGGTAATAATCGGAGTGGTGGCGGCTACGATGACGATTTTGGGACTCGTTTTCGGACGCACTTTGGGTTTGAAATTCAGTCGTAATGCCGGTATCGTGGGTGGTCTGCTTTTGGTGGGGTTGGCTATAAAAATAATTTTTAGCTAAACATCAAAAACTTTTACCGGTTCTTTTTCACTGTAATTTATCATAAAAAGTCGGATTATTACAAATGGTATAAGAGGGACGAAATATTTCTCCCAGCCGAGATAAGAGAAGGGCATAATTATATAAAAAGAAAATATAGATAAATCTATCAACAAATACAAGTTATAGTTTTTCCCTTTTATCTGATAATAGACATCTTTTAAAAGAAAAATTATGATTGGCAACGCTAAGAAGAACGAAAAGTAAAAAATGAAATGAACAAACAATTGGTTATCAAAAACAGATTGTAAGAAGCGATTGAATAATCCCACGGTTGAAACACCGAGAGGTACTAAAGTATTGGAAGTTTTGATGGGATAAACAACATAAAAAAGGGATAATAAAAAACTTAATAAAATAATGCGATAATTGGTATAGATTCTTTTTCTATAATAAAATAGTATCGGGACAAAATAGATAAACAACAGTGATATATATAATGTTAAAATTTTAGGATGAAAAATAAAAGCTTCATCCATATACAATTTTCTCAAATTATTGACAGGACTTAATCCGCCCCATAAAATTATTAAAAATATCATAGGAATAAGCGCCAAGAGATTACTGATAAATAGGCTTAATGATTTCTTGTCTTTGGTGTGAAGATATCTCCAGCCGCTATAAATAAATACGGCAAAAGTGAAAAAGATCATATATTGACGGCATAAAATAGCCGCCGCCATCGAAAGTCCGAAAAGTATCGAGTACTTTCTGATAAGAAAAAATAGCGCTAAAACCAAAAATAAAATAGCCATCATATCGGTAAAAACAAAAATGCTTAAGCCGATCATATAGGGATTTATTGCCAGATAAGAAGTTCCCCAAAACGCTTTGGTCCCGTTGAACAATAGATATAGGATGCGATGAAAAATCAGATAAGTAATGAGAGCAATTATTAACGATAGAATACGCAAGTGAAAAATATCGGCACCGAATAACCGCCCCCACAGAGCATATATGACAAAGGGGAGAGGGGTGGACATTTCCTGATAATGTTTTATGTTATCCAAACTGATATCGTGTTCAAAAGTTTGTATGGTTTTATAAAAATGTGCTTCGTCGTGCCATAATCCCCATTGGGGACGGACAATACTGCCGGCAATGATAATTGATATTTCGAGAAAGATAAAAAAGATAAGGAAAATCGTTAACGATTTACGGTAAGAGTTCATATCCATAAAGCAAATTACGAATATTTAATAAAAATATCCACCCTAATTATTTGTACAAGGGTGAAAATTAAGTAAGGTGTTGTTTGTTTTTTCAGGGGGGAGCTTCTTATAATATCACACTTGAGATTGCATCTCAACCAAGATCTATCGCAACAATAAATATTATAAAAAACTACTTAGGCTAGTTCGTATGTTGCTTATCAGGATTGAGTACGAAAGCACCGCCCTCTTCTTCTTTAACTTGTTTAAAAAAATCACAGTTCATACAGGAAATGACTTTTTGAGCGTATGTTCCCTGAACTTTACCACCACAAAAAGTACCACTCACGTACCAGCACATTCTTCCTCCTTTTTGGCCTCCGTTGATTCCATGAAAGGAAGGATCTTCAGCCGCCGGACAAACACCCAGACTTTGCACATTTGCTCCACCCGGCTCGCGTCCACATTTTTTCGATTCCCAACAATTTAATTTTGGCATAAATTAAAACCTCCATCATATAAAATAGAAAATAAGATATATTTATAAATGTTATCGTCACTTGTCCGGTTTTGATAACTACAATAGTGAAAAAAGATTGCATTAAAATGCATTAATTTATCAATACAATATTAGTCTTCTTTATTGGTATTGGTCAATCTGTTCAGTCACATCCTTGTGGTACAAAACCTAACAAAACGATAAACAAATTTGTATATATTTTTGTTTGTTTTAGAAATATTTTTAGATATATTTAGTTAATAATAAATTTAAGCAAACAATTTATCAAAAATTAAACGGGGATAACATAATGAAAGTTTTACAAAAAATTCTTTTTGTGTCTATATCAATGGTCATCTTTTTCTTTATGTATATTAATGCTCGAGAGTTATCACGAGTTGAGATCATTTGCGAGCCGAACGTTAAGATATATATAAATGATGAATTTAAAGGAATAACTACGCGAGGATTAAATGGAATGATTATCGATAACCTGAGGCAAGGGATATATGATATAAGAGCGGTTAGAGGAAAAGCCTCTCCTCGTGGAAAATATGCAGCTAATCATAGGGCTACGGATGAAATGCTTGAGAAAGAATTTGAGATTGAAAATAATACCACAACTAAAATTATGATAAATTTTTCAGAAAATAGAATGGAAATAAGCTCTAAGAAAATAAGAGAAGAAAGACCACCCAATGATTTTAACCAAAATACAATTAGACATAACTCTCAAAACAATAGGATAAAGAGAAAAGAGCCAACCAATAATGATTTTAACCAAAATAAAATCAGGCGCAACTCTCAGGAAAATAGGTTAAAGAAAAAAGAACCAATCAACATGGATATAAATATAAATGACAATAATGACTGGCCATCACCTAATGAATTCGTGCCAGTGGATATTATGCCCGAAATGGTATATCAAGCTCCCCCTGAATACATCCCCATGAATGATGGTGTTACAAGAACAGTTTGGGTAAAAGCCCTTGTTGATAAAAAAGGTATGGTGAAAAAAGCAATCATAGATAAGTCATCAAGGGTAGATGCTTTTGATAAAGCCGCTTTAGAAGCGGCTTATAAAAATAGATTTAAACCGGCTATAAAAGATGGAAAACCTGTATTTGTGTGGGTTATGTATGAGGTTAAGTTTCAGTAAATCATAGCTTTCATAAATACTGAAAAGTGAAGAAAATATACTTCCAAAAAGATTTTCAAAATAAAGAAAGGTTAAAGAAAAAATATGAAAAAAGCTATAATGCTATTTCTTGTGCTATTTGCATTTCCATCGATATGTTTTGGCCTTGGCTCTTTTTGGATTAGTAACGCTTATCTTCGCAAGTTAGACAATAACAGTTATCGTTTGCGTGTAAATGTCGCTTATGACCCGATTCATTTTACATATGGTGAAGGGGTTTTTCAATCATTTAGTTTGGGTCCTTTTTTAGGGACTTCACAATACAACCCGACAATGAATTCTATTGAAGGTCCGAATGAATTTTATAATATTAATACTCCTGGGTCTTGGTATGGCTTTATTAATAATACTAGACCTTGGGGTTTGAGTTCTAATGAATTTGGGTATGATTTTGATATCGAAAATCCGATAATAGCACCATTGCAATTAAGTTATAGTGCTCTTTTTATGAGTGACCCCCCAGCATATCCTATTCCTTATGACGATCCGCTATATAATGATAATGATTATATGGCTTTCAGGAACGAGGGTAAAAGTTTTTCCGGTGTATTTTCAGTGGGAGTTGTACCGGAACCGGCTACAATATTTCTCTTTGGTTTTGGACTTGTTGGTTTAGGATTAGTAAAAAGAAAATAGAGAGAATAAAAGATAGTAGGAACACGCCGTGGCGTGTCCTAACAAAGTCCTATAGGTAGCGGCAGACGAGGACGTTTGCCAGCCACGGGATTAGTCATTCCCGTGAAAACGGGAAGCTATCTTTAGATTCCTGCTTACGCAGGAATGACTTTTCTTTTTCTCAATAGTTATTTTTTATCAATATAATCCCGAATAAAATTAAAGGTGGCTATTCAGTCGCTAAACATCTTTTAACAAAAAACGCTTGCCCTTAGGCATTATTCACATTATTATTGTGAAATAATTCACACCCCTATGATGGTGATTATTAAATTGGTTGGTTGCTTGCCATCCGTTTAATTAGAATTTTTTTGGTTAAAACTTTTTGTGGTTGGAAATAGGTGAATAAGTTATTTTCTTACAATTTTTATAAAACTATGCTAATAATTGAAAGATAAAGTGAGCTAATATGAAAGAGTTATTATCAGGTAATGAAGCGATCGCTCGTGGTGTTTATGAAGCCGATGTTAAACTGGCAGCGGCTTATCCCGGCACTCCTTCGACGGAAATTTTGGAAACTCTGGCCTATCGTTTCCCTTCGGTTTATTCGCAGTGGTCTCCCAATGAGAAGGTTGCCTACGAAGTGGCTATCGGTGCCTCTATGGGCGGTGTGCGAGCGTTGGTGGTGATGAAACACGTCGGTTTGAATGTTGCCGCCGACCCGTTTATGACTCATTCCTATACCGGTGTCAATGGTGGTTGTGGTGGTTTCGGCTGATGACCCCGCCATGCATTCTTCGCAAAATGAGCAGGACAATCGTTTTTATGCCCGTTTTGCCAATATCCCTTTATTAGAGCCGGCTGATAGTCAGGAAGCAAAAGATATGGTGGTATCGGCTTATGAAATATCTGAAATTTTCGATACGCCGGTACTTTTACGCACTACCACTCGTGTTTCTCATTCCAAAGGAATTGTTGAATTTGCGGAAAAGACGGAAGCTCCCCATAAACAATTCGTAAAAGATGCGTCCAAATACGTTATGGTGCCCTCGAATGCACGAGGACGTCATCAAATAGTGGAAGAGCGTCTGGAAAAACTTAAACAGTTTTCCGAAGAAACACCTTTTAATTTTATCGAAGAAAACGGTTCCAAAATAGGGATTATCACCGGAAGTATTGCCTATCAATATGCCAAAGAAGTTGCTCCCCAGTTTGATTATCTAAAGCTGGGGTTTAGCTATCCGCTACCTATGAAAAAAATCGGTGAGTTTATTAAAAATCATGATAAAGTGCTGGTAGTGGAAGAGTTGGAACCTTTTTACGAAGATCAAATCAAGGCGGCCGGTTTGAAGGTGGAAGGGAAAAAGTATTTTGGTCATCTTGGTGAACTCTCTCCTTATCGGGTGGCTGTGGGTTTTAAGGAAGTCGGAGTTTTAGATGAAATACCGGTAGCGGTAATATCTCCCGAAGAAAATATGTTCCCCCGTCCGCCGGTTTTATGTCCCGGTTGTCCCCATCGGGGGGCTTTTATGGCATTGAAGAAACTAAAGGTTAATGTCACCGGTGATATCGGCTGTTATACTCTGGGAGCTTTGGAACCTCTTAATGCTCTTCATTCCTGTATTTGTATGGGAGCATCGATTGGTAACGCTATCGGTATGGAAAGAGTGAATAATTCCGACAAAGGCACGGTGGCGGTGATAGGAGATTCAACTTTCCTTCATTCCGGAATTACCGGGTTGATGGATGCTGTTTATAACAAAACTAAGGTAACGGTGATGATTCTCGATAACAGCACCACGGCAATGACAGGCGGACAACAACACCCCGCTACCGGTTTAACATTAATGGGTAAAGAAGCGGGAAGAGTGGATATTCCCACCGTTGTCAAGGCTTTGGGGGTTAAGAGTGTACGTATTCTCGATGATTATGATTATGAAGCCACTTTGAAGACTATTAAAGAAGAGCTGGAGCGTCCGGAACCATCGGTTATTATTGCCAACCGTCCTTGTGTTTTGATGCCCAAGCGAATTATGGATGAGCCTTATGTTGTCGATGCGGAGTTGTGCACGGCTTGTTCGGCTTGTTTTAATATATCCTGTCCGGCAATTTCAGCTTCGGAAGAAACCAACAAACATGGTCGTCCCAAAGCGGTTATCGATGAAACTCTTTGTACCGGTTGTTCTCTTTGTGCTCAGATCTGTCCCACGGAAGCCATTATTCTAAAAAGTCATTTCGTAAAGGTTGAGGAGGTTTAAATGAAAGATAATAATAATTATGGAATATTGATTGTCGGTGTGGGCGGACAAGGGGTGCTTTTGGCGTCGGAGATAATTTCCGAAACGGCGATGAAATACGGTTATGATGTAAAAAAGTCCGAAGTTCACGGGATGTCACAACGGGGTGGAATCGTATCTTCTCATGTGAAAATTGCTCCCAAAGTTTATTCTCCTACTCTCTCCTATGGTCAGGCGGATATTCTTATGGCTTTCGAGCAAGCGGAAGGGTTGCGTTTTTTGGATTGGATGAAAAAAGACGGCGTGGCGATTATTTCCACCACCGAGCTTATTCCGGCAATTGTTACTTCATCCAAAAAATATAACTATCCCGAAAAACCAGTTGAAATTATGAAGAAGAAAGCCCAAAATGTAATTGCCGTTAATGCCGATGCCATTGCCGCTGAACTGGGTAACCCGCGCTTGATCAATACTATTTTATTGGGAGTTGCTTCCAACTATTTACCTTTTGAAAGTGAACTGTGGATGGAGGTTATTAAGAAAAGAGTGAAAGCTAAATTCGTTGATATCAATGTAGAAGCTTTTAACCGCGGATTAAAAATTCAACTCAGTTCGGTGGAGGCTTAGGTCATTGATGGCTAATAAAATGTTGATTATCAACCCCGGTTCCACTTCCACTAAAGTAGCTCTTTTCGATGGTAATGATAAGATTGCCGAAGAAATTATCCGTCATGATGGTGAAGAGCTCGCTCGTTTTGATAATGTGGCTGACCAATTTGATTATCGCATGCGGATGATTGATGAGTGGTTGAATACTTTGCCTATCGAAAAAGGAGATATTAAAGCGGTAGTGGGGAGAGGCGCTCCATTGAAACCCTTGGAAGGGGGTTCCTATGCGATATCCGATGCTATGCTTGAAGATTTGAAAACGATGCGTTATTCCAACCATGCTTCCAATTTGGGAGCTATCATCGCGCATCATTTGGCTGAAAGATTTGGTGTCCCCGCTTTGATATCCGATCCCATTACGGTTGATAATTTTACCTCTTTGGCACGAATTAGCG
Source organism: FCB group bacterium (assembly GCA_013151855.1). Taxonomy (GTDB): domain Bacteria; phylum Zixibacteria; class MSB-5A5; order GN15; family FEB-12; genus JAADHM01. Next base: position 7,400 of record JAADHM010000002.1, read on the forward strand.
GTGTTCCCGAAATTGAAAGAAAATGCCGTGTGCATGCCTTGAATATTAAAGAAGTCTGTCGTCGAGAAGCAAAAAAAATAGGCAAAAGTCTGGAAGAAGTAAATTTCGTTGCAGTCCACATGGGCGGAGGAATATCGGTGGCGGCTTTGGAAAAGGGACGGGTGGTTGATGTCAATGACGCCCTTCTGGGGATGGGTCCTTTTTCGCCTGACCGAGCGGGAGCGGTGCCTATCGGCGGATTGGTAAAATTGTGTTACTCCGGTAAATATACCGAAAA
>JAADHM010000023.1 GCA_013151855.1 FCB group bacterium
CAATGATGGTTTCATTACGTGAATTGTTGGAACAGATGGTGAAGATGAACGCCTCCGATTTGCATCTAACTGTCGGTTCTCCTCCAGTAATAAGGGTCGATGGAAAATTACAACGGTTAAACTATGACATTTTAACCAGTGAAGAAACAAAAAAGTTGTCTTATTCGATGTTAAACGAAAAACAAAAATTGAAATTTGAGCAGAATTCTGAACTTGATTTTTCTTTCGGAATTGAACAAATGAGCCGTTTCCGTTGCAATATATTTATGCAGCGGGGTAATGTCGCCGTAGCATTACGACAAATTCCTTATCAAATTAGATCTTTCGAAGAATTGGGTTTACCTAAAGTAGTCGCTGAATTTGCCAATTTACCCCGAGGTTTGGTGCTTGTTACCGGCCCTACCGGTTCCGGTAAATCGACAACGCTGGCGGCGATTATTGATAAAATCAATAAAGAAAGACCGGTGCATATTATAACGGTAGAAGATCCTATCGAATATTTACATCGCCATCAACAAGCGATTGTAAACCAGCGGGAAGTTTATTCGGATACCAACTCTTTTGCTTCGGCGTTGAAATATGCTCTTCGTGAAGACCCCGATGTCGTTTTGGTAGGTGAGATGCGAGATTTGGAAACGATTGAAGCGGCTCTCTCTATTTCCGAAACCGGACATTTGGCTTTTGCTACTTTACATACTAACTCCGCCGCTGAATCGATAAATCGTATTATCGATGCTTTTCCGACCAATCAACAGGAACAGGTAAGGGTATCATTATCTTTTAGTCTGCAAGCAATTGTTTCGCAAATACTTATTCCTAAGATTGGGGGAGGAAGATCCTTAGCTATTGAAATTCTGGTAGTAACTCCGGCGATAAGAGCTTTAATCAGGGATGATAAGGTTCACCAGATGTATTCCATGATTCAGTCCGGCCAGAAATACGGTATGAAAACCATGAACAATTCACTTGCGGAACTCTATCAAACGGGCAAAATAACTATCAATGATGCTATGAATTACAGTCATAACCCACAGGAGTTGGGGGAAATGTTGTCTAAACAAAAAACTCCATCTTTTACATAAATCCCGTAAATGAAAGGATAAGGCTGTGCCAGTTTTTGAATATAAAGGTAAAACGCTTGCCGGAGCGGCGGTCAAAGGGGAATTAAAAGCAAATAATAAAAATGATCTGGAAAGAGTCCTTCGACAAAATCGGATTATTGTTTCTTCAATAACCAAGAAAGCTCCGGAGATTCAAATTAAATTTGGAACGGGTATCAAACGGATTGAAGTTTCCCGATTTACCCGCCAATTCGCTACAATGATTGGTGCCGGTCTTCCCATGGTTCAATGTCTGGAAATTCTTGCCGCTCAGATGGAAAATAAAGAGTTAGCCAAAATCGTAGGTCAAGTTAAAGATGGGGTGCAAGGTGGCGCCACTCTATCTGAGGCTTTGGCACGTCATCCCAAGGTTTTTGACCAGCTTTATACGAATATGGTCGAAGCCGGTGAAGTTGGCGGTGCTCTTGATGCTATCTTGAATCGTTTGGCGTTATACCGTGAAAAAGCAGACCGCCTTATTAGAAAAGTTAAAGGAGCTATGATTTATCCGGCGGTTATTGTGGTGGTTGCTACCGGTGTAACTATCGGCATGTTGACCTTTATCGTACCTGTATTTGCCAAGATGTTTGGGGGGTTGCATGCCAGTTTACCGGCACCGACTCAGGTTGTTTTACAAATATCGAATTTCCTCAAGGCAAACTTTTTATATTTGTTTTTTGGCAGTATAGGAATATTGGTAGCTTTTTTCTGGTGGAAAAGAACTCCCAAAGGGGCTTTGATGGTTGACCGCATCCTGCTGATAATGCCCGTTCTGGGTAATCTGGTAAGAAAATCAAGCATAGCCCGTTTTACACGTACTCTGGGGACTTTATTGGCGTCGGGTGTCTCCATTTTGGAAGCGTTGGGAATTACGGCAAAAACAGCCGGTAATATGGTCGTGGCTAATGCTATCAATAAGTCTGTTATAGCTATTGCCGAAGGTGATACTATTACGGGACCATTAAAAGAAACGGGCGTATTTCCTCCTATGGTGACGCAAATGATTTCCGTTGGTGAAAAAACCGGTGGTTTGGATGAAATGTTAAATAAAATTGCTGATTTTTATGATGAAGAAGTTGATGAAGCGGTGACCGCTTTAACGTCGGTTATAGAACCCATCATTATTGTTTTTATGGGTGTTATTATCGGTGGTATTTTGATCGCAATGTATCTGCCCATGTTCGATATTATTGGAAAGATTTAAATTGATTTGTTTGGGTGATATAAAATAATATAATAAAAAAACGGCGCCTTTGAGCGCCGTTATTTATATGGAAAAGAATAAGAAGTTAAATTCTATCGGTTGGTTTTTACCATTAAGACTTGCCCAGTATATTATCCTTCTGGCGGTTGTTGTCTTTTGGATGAATTTCCCCCATTTTATGCAATTGCCTTTCGTGCTTTATTCAATATGTACTTTAGGTTTTGCCATTCTTTACGCCTCTGACAAGCGACGACTTTTTAAAAATACTACTATTATTCTCATCGGATTACAGTTTATTTTTGAACTTCTTATAGAATCCAGCATAATCTATTCTACCGGTAATATAAATTCTCCTTTTTCGGTTTTATTTATCTTAACTATTGTTTCTGCGGCTCTTATTTATCGCTTGATTGGAACCTTACTTATAGCGTCTTCTGTTTCCGTTGCTTATGCTTTTATTATTTGGTTTGGTTTAAGTGGCGGGAAAAATTCAGTATTGTCGATGCAAGCTTTGAAGACAATTTTTTCCAGTGAAGAGAGTGTTTTTTATTCAATATTTTTACACATTCTTATTTTTTACCTGGTCGCATTTATCTCGGGTTATTTAGCGGAAAGGCTTAAAAAACGAGACAAACAATTAGAGGATACATCATCGGCTTTAAAAAGAGCAAGATTGGAGACCGATGATATTCTTAAACACCTCAATTCGGGTTTGTTGACGGTTGATCATAAGGGGAATATCATTTATTTCAATCGTGCCGCGGAGAAGATTTTAGGATACCGGGAAGAGGACGTCAAAGGAATGAATTGTCAGGAAGTGTTTGCGGAACGTATGCCGGAACTATCTCATAATTTAATAGAAGGGTTGATTAACAAAGTTGAATATCCTCGTAAAGAGTTAATGATTAAAAATATTAAAGACAAAGAAATCCCCTTAGGGCTTTCCACTTCAATTTTAACCGAAGAAAATAGTGAGATGAGGGGGATGATTGCTATTTTTACCGATTTGACCGAAGCGAAGCTGTTGGAAACGAAAGTGCGCTTGGCTGATAGATTAGCCGCCGTCGGCGAGCTTTCGGCGTCTATTGCTCACGAAATCCGCAATCCTTTGGCGGCTATTTCCGGTTCTGTGGAAGTATTGAAAAACGAACTGGAAGTATCTGATGAGAATGAGCGCTTGATGGATCTTATTGTCAAAGAATCAGACCGCCTGACAAAAATTTTAACTGATTTTTTATCCTATGCTAAAATTAATCGTCCCCTTTTCAACAAAGTCGAACTTTGTCATTTGATTAGCGATGTTATCGAAATACTTTATCATCATTCTTCATTTAACGAGAAAATTAGAATTGATATCGAATCCGATGAATCGATTGTTTATATCATCGGGGATGAAAATCTTATCAAACAATTACTTCTAAATTTGGTTGTAAATGCCTGCGAAGCATTTGAGGAACAGCCGGGAAATATTACTTTTCGTACTGTTCTCAATAATATTAGCAATAAAGTGGAACTGTTCGTTCAAGACGATGGTCCGGGAATTACACCGGAAAATATCAAAAAAATCTATCAACCTTTTTTCTCAACCAAAAAAGAAGGCACGGGTCTGGGGCTTTCTATCGTTCATCGTATCTGTTCGGCATTGAATGTAGATATTAGGGTAACTTCACAAGTAAGTGAAGGGACAACTTTTTTAATAGAGTTTCAAGCCTATCAACAAGATAAAATATTAAATCATTCAGCCAATGATGTACAATTATCTCTTCGATGAATAGTGGCAAATATTTACTTTTTTTCTGCTTGTTTTTCAAATTTCATAGTATAATAATATAAATCAATATAATATTTAGCGATGGAGTATGTGAATTGAATAAACTATCTTTATTTTTTGCGTTTTTTCTTATCATTTTTCTTTTAGAAAGTTGTCAACCGCCGGTAATTAACGAGTACACTGCTAAAAATTATAATTATGTTGTCGCTCGAGCTGATAATTCATATCAACTAACAATGTCACAATTGTATGATTATTTATATAATAGTGATCTTTTACAAAAAGGTGGTATTCTCGACACTAATATAATTCGAGAGTTTATGGATAGTGTCATTTGTGATACCTTAACGGGTGTTGATGCTTTTAATATTAAATTGGAAAACTATTATAATCCCTATCGTCTTTTTAAACTCCGCTACTATGATTATTTGATTAAAGCCTACTTTGATGAGAACGTATATAAAAAAGTAAAATATGATTCTTTGGAGGTCGTTGAATTTTATCATAGCCACCCGGATTTATTTTCCGTAAAAGAGCATATAAATCTATTTCATATTTTGATAACTCCTAATGGCTTGAAGTATGGACCGGATTCATTGAAATATAAGTCTTTATCTCCCGAAGCCTTGAACCGTGCCACCGAAGATTATGCCCAAAATATTCGTAGTTTAATAAAGGATTCCTTATCTTTTGTAAAAGCCGCCCAACAATATTCTCATGATACTATCGCTGGTCGTAATGGTGGTTATATGGGGATTATAATA
>JAADHM010000138.1 GCA_013151855.1 FCB group bacterium
TGGCGGGCACTTCAACGTCAAGTTGGTCGGAAGTAAAATTACTTAAATTCAAAAAACCGAGTTCCTTTTTACACCAAGCATCGAAAAAAGCCGGATAACTACCGTTATAATTCCAACTGCCCCCGGCCATCAATGACCAATCACCGATACCCGCCGAAGAATAATCAGTATCATACAAATCAGGCAAACCAAGAAAATGCCCATACTCATGAGCAAATACTCCCATGGTAATTAAACCCCATTTTTGCATTTCTTCCGGCTCGGTGGTATAAGATGAAATATTGATACCATCAAGATTTAAGGTATAACTGGTATTCCAAGAATGCGACCAGATCATATCATCACTACCGGTTTCTTCCGCTCCGGGTCCGGCATGGACAATAAATACTCCATCACACCAGCCGTTATTATCATTATCAAACTGGGCATAATCTACGCTCGGATCGGCTAAAGTTATGGCATCTTCAGCCATTTTTTGGGCGTTATGAGGATATGACCCAAATCCGTTTTGACCATTGACATAATAACTGTATGTCTGAGGAAGCCTAATCCATCCCACTACTGTCCCTTGTATATAAAAAGACCCGTACGAATTTTCAAAATAAAATTCTGTCATAGAAAAAATATTGTCAGTACTATCAAAAGAAAATAATAAATTCTGAAAATCCGCCGGTTGACCATAAATCTTCCCACTTGTTGCCGGATTATCAGAAAAATCAGCCAGAATTACAATTACTTTAAAAGTGTCAACTGTTTGGGGGCTTGCTGCTAAATTTTTAGAGAATTTAGATTTTAAATTAAAATGACTGTTTAAAGGAGAAAAAGCACCACGAGCTTTGGCGGATGCTATTCTGGTAACAAACTTTTGCAAATCACCTGAACTTCTCAGTTTTTGCAGTAATTTCGGTGAAGCGGAAACAGCATATATTGATGATGAAAGAAACAATATAGAAACGGCGATTATAAGTCCAGTTTGAAAAAACCTTCTTATAGCATTTTTTAGGGGAATTATTTTCAATTATTTTCCTCCGACAGGTAAAATGATTTTAACATGTAATAGGCGGTAATACAAATAAGATAATTAAAATCCTTGTTTTGTCAAATTATCTTTACAGAATATATTTTGCTATTACCAATTAACATGTTTACGTATCTTATCAACAAGAATTTGAGGGAAAAATAATTTTTGTCGGGAGTTAAAACAGAGAAACAACTTTCATTGTCTCTTGATTGAAATGAAAAGGGCGAATTTTAATATAAGCATTTTCACGCCAGGCTGATTTTTGGTCTAAAATATCTCTATCCCCTCCGCTGGCTCCGATTTGGAAATATTCATCAAGACAGATAACAACATGAACTACCTTACCCTTATCGTTAAAATAAAACAACAGGGAACCTTTGGCGGGTTTATCGCTAATCTTTGTTTGGAAAAGACAGAACAAACTATCTGCCGTATAATCATCTTTTTCTCTAACCAATCCCACGGATTTTAAACTTTCCAACACAAATCCGGAACAATCGAACCCGGACGGATCATCTCCGCCCCAGATATAGGGAGTGCCTAAATATGACAAGGCAGTTATTAAAAACCATCTTTGGGCTTGTAATTTCCACTCCATAATTTTAGGGCAACTTTTTGTTTTAACATTAAATTTATAGCAATTATGAAAAATATTTTAAAAGATTACTGTGTTTTGTTTCTCAATAAACCGTTTTCTTTTACTCTTGCTTTTGATATATAAATATTCTTATATATAATCAGTGTTGAAGAGATATTATGCCTAAACAAACCATAACCAGAACAGAAGAGATAAGACCGGTAATTTCTTTGGCTTCCGGACAGCAATTACCGTTATCACGCCCCTTGGTGATGGGGGTGCTCAATGTAACCTCGGATTCGTTTTCCGATGGCGGCCATTATATCTTCACTAAAGAAGCTATTAAACGAGCACTAGCTATGGAACAAGAAGGCGCCGATATTATTGATATAGGTGGAGAATCAAGCCGCCCCGGAGCAAAACCCATATCAGCCGACGAAGAAATAAAGCGAGTGATACCCGTTATAGAAGGAGTTCGTCGAGTTTCTTCTGTCCCCCTTTCTATTGATACTTATAAATCTTCCACAGCCAAAGCCGCTTTGGATGCCGGCGCTGACATTGTTAACGATATTTCCGCTCTCCGTTTTGATATGAAAATGGTTGAAGTGGTAAGCAAGGCAAAGACACCGGTTGTACTCATGCATATGTTGGGAACACCCAAAGATATGCAATTAAATCCTCACTATGAAAACTGCATTAATGAAATATATTCCTTCTTTAAAGAACGTATGGCATATTGTCTTAATAATGGCATAGATAAAGCGAAGATTATTATCGATCCGGGCATCGGCTTCGGCAAAAGATTATCGGATAATATTGAGATTATCAGTCGCTTATCAGAGCTATCATCATTAGAAAGACCAATTTTAATCGGAACCTCACGGAAATCTTTTATCCACATGCTTCACCCGGCCGATTATCCGGCGGAAAAAAGAATTGGCGGCTCGTTGGCATCGATGATAGCAGGGGTATTAAACGGAGCTAAAATAGTCCGCGTTCACGATGTGGCGGAAACGGTGGAAGCTTTAAAAATTATTTGGGCATTGAAGGGAAATTAATGGAACTGTTTCATATCGATTTTCTCAAATTTGGTCTGAATGATCTTGTTGATGTTCTGATTGTTTCTTTTATTATTTTCCAAATCTTAAAACTGGTAAAAGGGACACGTTCCGTTCAAATAGTTATTGGCTTATTATTGGTAGTCGGAGTAGCTTTCATTGCTTATTGGTTTCAACTGGAAGGGTTGACCTGGCTATTTTCCAATTTGGCAACTTTCGGCTTAATTGTCATTGTTATTGTCTTTCAACCGGAGTTGCGCAGTGTTTTGGCACAGTTTGGCCAAAGCCGCTTTTTAAGACGATTTGTCACTTTAGAGCAAAGAAAATCTTTAGACGAAGTAAGTCGGGCCGCTTTACGTCTGTCGGAATTACGCTATGGCGGGTTGATGGTTATCGAACGGCGTACGGGTTTGCGTAATTTCGCCGAATCAGGCAAAGAACTAAACGCAGAACTATCCAGCGAACTTTTGATTACCATTTTCACTCCCTACACCCCTCTTCACGATGGAGCTGTTATCATTTCCAATGAACACATTCTTGCCGCCTCTGCTTCTTTACCCTTATCAACCAACCCTCGATACCGTAAATTGTACGGTATGCGTCACAAAGCTGCCATTGGAATCAGTGAAGTTTCCGATGCCATAATTGTCGTGGTTTCCGAAGAAACCAGCAATATCTCTATTGCTTATAATGGTATCCTACATCAAGATATAAACAAATCGGAATTCAAAGAAAGACTGGCTGAGTTTTTGAAAAAGTAAAGTTGAGAGTCAAGGTATTCTAAACAGCATAAATAAAAAGTTAAGATTTATCTTTTCCCCAGCTCAAATTGACAAACCAAGTTAAAATTCTTATCATTGTCGAAATTTACAAACACTTTATTTTATAGGAACTTATAAACTTTACCGATAATTCACTTATCGGGATTATTTTTATCTTCAAGTTTTAAGGATTATGTATTAGTTCCTTTTAAATATAAGGATAAAATGAATTTTACGAATTATGAATAAATTAAACAAAATAAGAAATTTTTCAATTATCGCTCATATTGACCACGGAAAATCCACTCTCGCCGATAGATTGCTTCAAGTCACCCGCACTATATCCGATCGTCAAATGAAAGCACAGGTACTTGACTCGATGGATCTGGAACGTGAACGAGGTATTACTATAAAAGCTCACGCCATTAGATTGCATTATCAGGCTCAAGATAGCGATACTTACGAACTTAATCTCATTGACACCCCCGGTCATGTTGATTTCACCTATGAGGTCAGCCGTTCTCTGGCTGCTTGTGAAGGCGCTATTTTGGTTGTCGATGCTTCTCAGGGAGTTGAAGCGCAAACATTATCCAATCTCTATTTGGCAATGGACAATAATCTGGAAATAATTCCCGTAGTCAACAAAATCGATTTACCCAATGCTCAAACAGAAAAAGTCATTGATGAATTAGTAGATTTATTGGGATGCCAACTCGAAGAAGTTTTGCTTTGCTCGGCTAAACTCGGTACGGGGATAAAAGAGCTTTTGGAAGCCATTGTAAAAAAAATCCCCCCTCCTCAAGGGGACATCAATAAACCGTTGCAAGCAATGATATTTGATTCCGTTTACGATAATTACCGGGGAGCAATGCCGCTTGTTAAAATAATCAACGGTTCTCTAAAAACCGGAGAAAAAATAAAATTCTTTTCCACCCAAAAAGTCCATGATGTCGACGAAGTAGGTTATCTTCGCTTGGCGAACATCCCCCAAAAAGAACTCACCGTCGGAGAGGTAGGCTATTTCTTTGCTTCCATCCGCGAAGTATCCGATACCAAAATCGGAGACACCATAACCACCGCCGCCAATCCGGCCAAAAAACCGTTAGCCGGATTTGTCGATATTAAACCGATGGTTTTTTCCGGTCTGTATCCCGCCATAGCCGAAGATTATACTCAGCTTCGCGATGCTCTGGAAAAATTAAAACTCAACGATTCTTCTTTACATTTTACTCCGGAGTCTTCCACCGCACTCGGTTTTGGGTTTCGAGTAGGGTTTTTGGGGCTTTTACACATGGAGATTATAACGGAACGGTTGGAGCGCGAATATAACCAAACCATCATCAACACCGTTCCCAATGTCGAATATCATGTTTATCAAATAGATAAAACAATGGTTGAAGTTGA
>JAADHM010000181.1 GCA_013151855.1 FCB group bacterium
GTTTTTTTCTTATTATTAGAATTAATCAATCTATTCAAACAAAGAATCAAGGGATTTAAATGTTTCACCGACAAGATTCATCACAAAACCGACTTGAAGAACGTCACTGAACAATGTTCGATGACAGCTCTTGCGATGAATATAAAGAAGATGACAAACCATCTTTGTTATTTAGTTAAATATTGGCTAAAAAAACATCTACAATTTGTAGATTATCAGACAAAAACTCAATTCTCAGTAATTTAAAATAAAATATCCAAATAATCGAATTTAAAATATAAAAAACAAAGGGTAGTCAAAAAAACTGCCCTTTGTCATCAGTCTGAGCCGCTTTGAAAGCGGCTTTTTTTAGATTCGGTTTTACAGCTTTTTCCAATTTGATAATAGCTCCACAAACAATCTTAAACCAATGCCGGTAATTCCCTTGGGAATATAAGCGGTTCCTTTAGGTTCCATATCCACGCTGGCAATATCAACATGTACCCAGTTATAATCACCAATAAAATTTTCCAAAAAAGCCGCCGCGGTGATAGTACCCGCCGGCCTACCGCCGGAATTGACGACATCGGCAATAGTCGATTTCATTTGTTCTCGATGAACATCCCAAATGGGCAATTCCCAAACCCTCTCGGCCGTCTCTTGGGACGCATCTTTAAGACGCTGTAAAAGTTTTGGATTGTTACCCATTATAGGAGCTCCGGCATAGCCAAGGATATATAAGGTAGCTCCCGTAAGAGTGGCAACATCGATAACCGCTTGCGGTTTGAATTTATTGGCATAATCCAAAGCATCGGCTAAAATCAACCGTCCTTCGGCATCGGTATTGATTACCTCGACCGTTAAGCCTTTTCGAGAAGTGACAATATCACCGGGTTTGGTAGCTGTCGAAGAGGGCATATTCTCCGTAGCCGGAAGCAAGCCCACGATATTTTGACGTAACTTCAAACGTGCCGCCGTTACCAGTGATGCTAAAACCACCGCAGCTCCGGTCATATCACCTTTCATATAATGCATATTCAAACTGGGCTTGAGAGAGATTCCTCCGGAATCAAAAGTTATGCCCTTCCCTACCAGCACAATCGGTCGTTGATTCGTCGGGGCTCCTTTGTATTCGAGAACAATAAAACGGGGCGGCTCTTTTGCTCCTCGTGCCACCGATAAAAAAGCACCCATCTTTTCACGTACAATAGCTTTTTCATCCAAAATGCGGCAACCGATTTTATGACTACGCGCTAACTTTTGCGCTTTTTGAGCTAAGATTTTAGGAGTTAAAAAATTCGAAGGCGTTGAGCTTAAATCCCGTACAAGTAGTTGTCCCTCGGCAATGATACGACCCCTTTCAATCGCTTTTTCCAAACGTTGCAAATGTCTTTGATTTTCAACGACGAAAGTAATTTCTTTTAAGGCATTTTTGTCTTTTTTGTCCTCACCGGTTTTAAATTCCAAAAACTTATGGGAACCGAGTAAATAACCTTCTATTGTTGCTTGAAAATAATCGTTCTTATCAAATTTACCAAAGGAGAAAATTGCCTTCGAGGAAGACATTAGGCTCTTGTAACGCGAGACAACTCCGGCGGCTTGACGAAAACTATCGGCTTGCAGATTTTTCTTTTCCCCCAGTCCTACCAAAATAACTCTTTCGACATTATAACCTTCGGGATTATAGATAGTGGATATTTCATTCTTTTTACCGGTAAATTCTTGGGAATCTATCAAGGTGGAAAGAGTTCCGTGAGAAGCGTCATCCAGCTCTTTCAATTTCTTGTCGGTTATTTTCTCCATTTGAAGAACGAAGAACACCAGACTGTCAGCTTTCAATTCATTTATTTTACCGGAAGAATATTTAAAGAACATCGTTAACTCCTTTAAATAAAGTTTAGTTGCGAAAATATGTTATATATAGGTTATAATATTAAGACAATTTTTACAATCAGGAAAGGAAAAAAGTATCAGAAAGGAGACTTAAGAAAAGCTTTATAATTACTCTCAATTTCAGCCATATTATCAGAGCCGAACTTTTCCAAGAAAACATCAGCTAAAACCAAAGCGGTAACCGCTTCACCAATAACCCCCAAAGCGGGAACAACACAATTATCAGCTCTTTCGACAATAGCTTGAGCGGGCTTTTTAGTTTTTATATCAACTGTTTTCAAAGGCTTGTTTAACGTAGAAATAGGTTTAGCGGCAATTTTGAGAACAATATCTTCGCCGTTCGTGATACCACCTTCAATGCCACCGGCATTATTAGACGTGCGATAAAAACCCTTTGCGGGCAAATCACTTCCCTTCTTATAATAGATTTCATCGTGTACTTGTGACCCCATTAAACTTGCTGACTTGAATCCCAACCCGATTTCTACTCCTTTCACCGAAGGAATCGACATCAAAGCACCCGCCAAAAGCCCATCGAGGCGTCGAAACGACTGTGCATAACTACCCAATCCCACCGGTACGCCGCGAATGATAATTTCAGCAATTCCTCCCAAAGAATCACGTTTCTTTTTGGCTGTTTTAATCGCTTCAATCATTTTTTGTTCCGTGCTTTTATTGATACAGCGCACCGGCGAATTTTCCGCCTTCTTTACAAACGCAGAGAAATCTTTTATCTTATATTTAGTCGACAATGCCACCCTACCGATACGAATGACATGAGAAGCAAACCGTATCTGGAAATGTTCCAACAGTTGCCGTGCCAGAGCTCCGATGGCAACTTTGGCCGCCGTCTCGCGCGCCGATGCCCGCTCCAAAACATTGCGCATATCCTGGTGATTATATTTTATGGCGCCAGACAAATCGGCATGACCGGGACGCGGCTTGGTTTTACCATACGCTAAACTTTTCTCTTTTAAATTGAGGTCATCACTCATCGCACCCACGAGAGGCATTATTTTAGTCCAATTTTTCCAATCCTTGTTGTGAATAATAAAAGTAATAGGCGAGCCAAGTGTATATCCGTAACGAAGACCGGAGACTACTTCCACCTTGTCCCGCTCAATCTTCATCCTACCGCCTCTACCATAACCCTTTTGACGACGAGCCAGTTGATAATTGATTTTATCAATATCGACATGAAACCCAGCCGGGAAACCGTCTATTATGGCTGTCAGTTGAGAACCATGAGATTCGCCTGAGGTTAAGTAAGTTAACATATAAAAAAATAGATAAATCTTAGAATTACGTCAACAATGAAATAATAAATTATCTTTTGGCAGCCAAAGATGAGGAAGAATGAGACCCAAAAGTTATTTTCTCCATTCTTTTTTCAATCAAATCGTCGATATTCATTGCTTTAGACATACTGTCGAATTTTTGATGGTCAAGCGGAGATACTTTTTTTATTTCATTTAAAACAGCAATTATTTTCTTTACCGAATTGTCTATTTTGTCCATAGTTTCCGGTAATTGCTCGATAACCTTCTCGGTATTATTTTTATTCATCATCATCCGCATTATCTGGGTACGGCCATATATTGCCATAACAGCATTATTCAAATAGTGAGATAAAGTCGCTATGGCAATATTTTTAGATTCCACAGCTCCTCGAGCATGCTCTTCTTTAAGCAGACTTTTAGTCAATTCCTGACGTTCTTTAAAGAGATTCTCAACGACAAGATAAGTTCCCCAAATTTCCTGATTGGCTTTAATCAGCATATCTTCGATATTCCCAATATCAACCCCAAGGAAAGAAGCGATTTCAAAGGTTTCCATTAAAAGAGAACCGGATATTTCATCTACTTTTTGCTTTGTTATGGAAAGTCTTTTAGTAATTTCATTTATATTATTTAGTCGCTCTTCTATACTCATTTCAAACCCTGAGAAATGATCTTTGGTCAATAAAACAGCCAACTTGGCAATATTATGTAAAGTGTCATCGTCACGGGATAAATCATGATGTTTATATATGGTATCTTTAATTTCTTCGGGGATTTTCCAAATGTTAGCCATTTCAAGACCAATTTCCGTATGATCAATATCAAATACCTTTTCCTCCGCTTCACATAAAGAATTTGCTTTTACCTCTTTATTAATAATGCGATTGTACTCTTTGGGATAATGATGGAAGAGAAATAATAAACCTATATCAAGTAATAATCCCGAAATGAAAGCTTCTTCCGGCGATGGATAGGAGACAGCCAAAGCAATTTTTTTACTGGCGGCAGCTACAGATAAGATATATCCGAATAAGTCTTTATGATTGACATTCACATCTTCAAAAGTTTTCCCCTGATGAAAAATCGATGAAGACAAAGCCAGACATTTGACCGTGGTCACCCCCATTAAAGAAATCGCCTGATTGACGGTTTTAATTTCCGAATAACGGTGATAAAACGATGAATTGGCCATCCGTAATATTCTGCTGGTCAAAGAGGGATCTTTGAGAATAATATTGACCAAAGCATCAGCGGAAAAATCTTCTTTGCCCACCTCTTCCAATATTTCGGAAAGAACTTGGGGTAAAGACAATAAATTACTGTTCTTATGTATTTGTTCAATAATTGCTAACTTATCCATAGCATACACCTTAATTACTCTATCGGTCAAGAGGGAAAAAGATTTATGTTACTTTTAAAATCTTAAGAAAATGAGCGAGATTTTGATAAGGAAGTGATGATGTCAGTTAACTGCTCAATCCGAAACGGCTTATAAAGAATCTTGGTAATCCCCGTATTTTTTAACTGGTTTTCATCAAAGTAAC
>JAADHM010000194.1 GCA_013151855.1 FCB group bacterium
GTTCTATTTATTCACCGGGGTTTTAGGTATTGTTTTGGTGATTTTGTTATATGAAAAAATAAATTGGACGATATTAATTGCTTTTGGTTCCATCAGTATGGTGATGGAAGCTTTTAACGATTATTTTTGGACAACGCCTTTTGCTTTGACAATCATAATTATACTGGGTATTTTATCTAATAAATATGATTGGCGCCTTAAATGGAAATCGGCATTAGCAATATTGATAATTGGTTTTATCGGTATTTCCGTTCATTTCTTTATTCCCATCCGTTCCGAACTCAATCCTCGTATTGATGAAAATAATCCCTCACGAAGCTGGCGTACCTTTGTCAATTTTTTAGATCGTAAACAGTATGGGCAAGAGTCGATGGTTGGCCGTATGTTTCAACGTCGCGGAAAATGGATAAATCAATTCGGACGTCACGCTCATATGGGATTCTGGTCGTATTTCGAGGAGCAGTACTCTAAAGGGGGTACCACCTTTATCCCCTTCTTTATCTTGGGCTTGATTGGAATCATTACCGCCATAAGAAAAAGGTTGGAATTGGGTTTACCCTTTTTAACCTTATTTTTGTTATGTTCGGTGGGTTTGATTTTGTATATGAATTTTGCCGATGGCACCAAGTATAATTTTAATACCGGCGATGCTTACTTGGAAGTCCGCGACCGCGATTATTTCTTCACCCCGGCCTTTGTCTTTTTTGGAATTGCCATGGGAATGGGAGTTTCCGCGGTGATGATATATCTCAAAGATAAACTGGGGGGGGCAAACTATTCCAAGCAGAAATTGGCTGTGGCGGTTTCATCCCTTTTGGTTTTATTACCCATCGTGTCTTTGGCGCATAATTACCATGCTAACGATCGTTCTAAAAATTATATACCTTATAATTATGCCGCAGATTTATTGGATTCTTGTCCGAAAAACGCTATTTTGTTTACATCCGGCGACAATGACACTTTCCCCGTATGGGCGATCCAGGAGGTCTATAATTATCGTAAGGACGTAACGGTGGTTAATTTGTCTTTGTTGAATACGGACTGGTATGTGGAACAAATGAAAAACCGTTATATCATGTGCCCATATCTTTAAGCAATGATCAAATATTGTGGTATCCTTATGAAGTTCGACCGGGTCTGACAGCCAGCAGACCTCTCAAGCAATTTTACGATCGACCTCGAAAACGGATGACCTATTTACAGCCCGGTGCTTTTGGTGGTCGAGTGGTTAAAGTACAGGATATGATGGTTGATGAAATAGTAATTGAAAACAATTGGAAGCGACCTATTTGTTTTAGCGCCCCTCCTTATGGAGAATCTCCTTTAAATCTTCGTGAACATGCTACCGCTGTAGGTTTGGTCTATCGTTTGGATAAAAATCCGCCACCTGATTTGATTGATGTAAACAAAGGTTATGACCTCTTTATGAATGTTTTTCGATATGGCGGTTTTGAAAATTCTCAAGTCTATCGTGATGAAAATGCCACCGGAGTGTTTATCGGTATTGGTGTCAATGCGGTGCGCTTAATAGATGAACTGAATAAACTTAAAGATTCGACCAGAGCGAAGAACTTAGCGGAAAAGATGATAAAAGTCTACCCCGAATACTGGCAGACTTATATTGTCTTATCGGATATGTATGAAAAAGAAGGCGATACCGCCAAAGCAACACAACTTTACCAGCAACTACATGATACTTTAGCCGCTTTTGCGGCCAGCAATCCGGAAAATCTGTTTTATGAACAAGATTTGGGTTTGGTAAAAACCGAGTTGGGCAAGCGGGAGAAAAACCAAGCGATGATTGATGAAGGGATTGATTTGTTGTGGCAAGCATTTGATGCCAATTCCAATAGTAATTATGCTTTTCGTAAACTTGTTACGGTTTTATCCCGAAACGGGAAATATCAGGACATCCGGTTAGCGGCACAAAAATTTGCCGAGTATAAAATAAATCTAAAGGATCCTTTATTGCAACAGATATTGGGCATCGGTAACTCCAAGAGTCCTCCTCCGCAAGGTAATTAATACTTCATACCCTTTCATAAAAAAGCTCTTCATATATTTTTTATATGGAGAGCTTTGTTATTATAATTCGATAAGGTTTTAATCTGAGAGACAATATGTCGCCGAGCGACGGTATTTGCCATTAATATTGTCCATCATTCTTTCGGTAAGAAATTGGTGGCGAATGGAGTCGGTATCTTTGTTATAACGGCTGATGATCATATTTACTTCTTTCTCGCTGTAATCCTTATGAGGTTTAAACTGAGCGAGAATATATTCCAACAAATATTTTCTATCAGTGAATTCCGGTGTTATCTGTTTACTGTCGGTTTGTTTGATAGTTTTTTTGTCTTTTTTGGGGTTAGCCGTTAAAAGTGTTTTGTTGGAATGTTTTTGAAGCCACATATAAACTGATTGTTCCGGGATACGCCAATCTTTGCCGATTTTAAAAGCTTCTATTTCACCTGCTTGAACTTTGCGGGTGATAACCTGAACATTCATTTTTAATTTTTCAGCCAGCTCGGCCGTGGTAAAGAACTCGGTGTTTTTAATCAAGCCTTCATAGAATTCCATTGGTGTTTTCTCCTAAATAGATGAAAGCAATTAAAAGAGGATTAATCGATATTGTCAAGGATTTATATGGGCTTTTGAGTATTTTGTGGTTATTGTTTGAAAAAGAAGGTGAATTTATTCGGAATCCTCATTGACAGAGTATAGGATATCTTTTATCTAAGAAGCCATGACGATAATTGTATTTATTCTTTTGTGTTTCATTTGGGGATCAACATGGATAGCTATCAAGTTAGGTTTAAATGATGCGCCGCCATTATATGCCTCTTCTTTTCGCTTTATAATTTCCGTTGCAATTTTATATACCATTATTTTTGTAAAGAAATATCCTCTCCCTAAAACCTTAAAGCGTTTTTTTTATCGGGGTTATCCCGGTATTTATATGTATGGGGGGAGCTATGCTTTGATTTATATGGCAGAACAATATATCAATTCATCACTGACAGCGGTTTTATTTGCCTCCTTCCCGTTGTTTGTAGCTCTTTTATCTCTGGGCTTTTTGAAAGAAGAGAAGCAAAAAATAATAGCATGGTTGGGTTTGGTTTTAGGTTTTGCGGGGATTGTCGTTATTTCTTATGACTCTTTACAAACGTCCGAGCATCTTTTCTGGGGCACGATATTGGCTTTGGGAGGTTCTTTTTTGGCGGCTTTGGGAGTGGTGATACACAAAAAACATTTTGCTCAAGATAATATTTATGTCTCCATAGCGGTGCAGATGACTTTAGGCGGTATTCCGCTTTTGTTATCGGCGATAATTTTTGAACATATAAGCAGTTTTTTAATTACCTGGCAATCGGTAGGGTCTATTTTATATTTAAGTGTTTTTGGTTCTGTAGTTGCTTTTGTCGGTTATTACTGGTTGCTTTCTCATATTAATGCGGTAGCTGTTTCTCTTATCGCTTTTATAACTCCCCTTGTAGCTATTTTTATCGGTGTTGTTTTATTTGGCGAATCCCTTTCATTGTTGATATTCTTGGGAACTTTGATGATTTTGGCGGGAGTATTTTTAGTCGTGAGAAAAGAACCGAGTCATTGAGTTTTATTTCCTTATCTTTTTTATTACCAATTAGTTAAAAGAAGATTTTGATAATAAGAAAACAATAAATTGTATATTTATACAACTCTGTTCTTGTCAAATTGTATAAAAGTTTGTATTATATAAATGTAAAGATTAGTAATTGCTGCCAAATTAAAATTAAAACGTTTTCTCAAGTAATTGATTTAGCGTTTTAATACGCCGGTTCAATAGCTTTAAGCAATAATATTAACTCCCATATAAATTTCATCTTTGATGGGTGTTAGTCCACTGAAGAAAGGAGATTTAAAATGGAGCCGAAAAATAAAAGGAGTTCTATCGGCAAGAAAAAACGCGCCCGATTTGTTCTTAATATTGATAAAATTCGCCACTTATCCGATGAGGAAAAAAAACGATTAAAAGAAGTAGCTGATATTTATCCTTTCCGAGCCAATGACTATTATTTGAATTTAATTAATTGGCACGACCCTCATGATCCCATCCGCCGTTTGATAATACCCCATGAAAATGAACTTAACCAATGGGGGGAGTTGGATGCTTCCAAAGAACATGCCATTACCGTTCGTAAAGGCGTACAGCACAAATATGGCTCTACGGTATTACTTTTGGTTAATGAAGTCTGCGCCGCTTTTTGCCGTTATTGTTTCCGCAAAAGATTGTTTATGAACGGAAACGATGAAGTTTCCTATGATATTGAGCCCGGCATTGAATATATTCGCCAGCATCCGGAAGTAAACAATGTTCTTTTAACCGGTGGGGATCCGATGATTTTACCCACGCCGAAACTGGAGAAAATTATCAAAGCTTTGAGGGAGATTGACCATGTGCGTATCATCCGTATCGGCTCCAAGATGACGGCTTTTAATCCTTTTCGGTTTATAAATGACCCCGCCTTGATGGAAGTGTTTAAAAAATATTCTCTTGTCGATAAACGTATTTATATGGTTTGTCATTTTGATCATCCGCGTGAATTGACTGCAGAAGCTCGTCAAGCGGTTGATATTTTGTTAAAAGCCGGGGTGGTTTGTATCAATCAGAATCCTATCATTAGAGGAATTTCCGATGAGCCTCAAGTGATGGCGGATTTATGGAATGAGTTATCTTTTATGGGAGTGCAGCAATACTATGTTTTTCAGTGTCGTCCGACAGTAGGTAATGATTTATATTCTTTGCCTATCGTGGAAGCTTATCGTCGGATTGAAGAAGCCAAAAAACACTGCTCGGGCTTAGCCAAACGTCTTAAATATACTATGTCGCATGAGTCCGGTAAAATTGAAATTATCGGCGTAGATAAGAAATACATATACTTGAAATATCACCGCGCCAAACATCAAAAAGACGAACAGCGTCTTTTGGTTTGTCATCGTGATGATTCCGCCCGTTGGTTGGATCAATTGAAACCGGTTGATGGCTATCGTAACGATTATTATCAACCAGGTTATTATTATTTGATGTAATCGAAATAACCGGTAAATTATTTTTGGTAACATTAATTGGTAAAGAAATCAAAAATATTCCCCAGCATACTGCTATCGCCTTTGTATAATTCCGTGTATTTGCATTTAGTACAAGTAATACGGGTAAATTTAGAGCCCTGAACATCGAAGATTTTACTCCAGAAGCCTCCCGTTACGCGGATTTCACCAACCTCATAAGTAGTGTTGGCACATTTGGGACAGCGGTAATTAAGATTGTTCATTGTCATTCCTCCATAATGCAAAAGATTCTTTGATATTATATACTTTTATCATAAAGAATTATTCAAATCGGAAAATAAGTAATTGTCAATTGAAAATCAGGCTTTGGAACGGGTATGGTAATCTTCAATAGCGGCACGGATAGCATCGGGCGCCAAATTGGAACAAGCCATTTTTTCAGCCGGTAAGCCCTTTAATGCTTTCGCCACGTCTTCCCGCGTGAGTTGAGCGGCTTCTTCCAAAGACTTACCAGATACTAACTCCGAAGCCATGGAACTGGTGGCAATAGCGGCGGCACAACCGAAAGTTTTGTATTTGACATCGATGAGTTTACCCTCGGCTACTTTGATATATAAAATCATTACATCTCCGCAAGCGGGATTACCTACTTTGCCCACCCCGTCCCGTCAGGATGGAGAATTTCACCGGTATTACGGGGATTTTTAAAATGATCCATTACGGTTTCATTATACATAACGCTAAATTAGGGAAAAGTTACTAAGGAGGCAATAATTTTTTATGAATAACTTGGCTGACAAACGAAGAGATGTCTTCAATTAATCAACTGTTTGGCTAAAAGATGCAAAAATAAGCCGACATCGGTAACCAGACCGATAGTTTGTAATGACCCGCGGTCTTTTAGTTTGGTGATTACCGCCGGATTGATATCGACACAGACGGTTAATACTTTTGCCGGAATCATATTGCCTACGGCGATAGAATGCAACATCGATGACAACATCAGCACAATATCAGTATCTTTAAGAATACGGAAATAATCATCTTGAGCTTTATTCATATCGGTAATGGTTTCCGGTAAAGGTCCGTCATCGCGAAGGGAACCAGCCAATGAAAAAGGGATGCCGGTTTTTATAACGGCATGCATAATTCCCGAGGAAAGCCTTCCTTCTTTGACCAAATTAGCGATCGAGCCGGCGCGGCGCACCTCGTTTATGGCGCGCAGGTGGTTGCGATGTCCCCATTCGACCGGTTTACCGGATGACATATCGATGCCCAAAGATGTACCATAGAGATGGGATTCAATATCATGCACGGCTAAAGCGTTGCCCGATAAAAGGGCTTGGATATAACCATATTCGATGAGGTTTGCCAAAGCCGGTGCGCCGCCGGTATGAACTACCACCGGTCCGGCAACGACGACAACTTTCTTATTCTTGTCTTTTATCATTTCCGCCGTGCGTTCGACAAACAGGCGGGCTTTTCGTTCCGTAGAAACGGCTCCGGACATAAAGCTGAAATCTTCGCGGTCTCTCTCGGCAAACTCCGGTTGTACTTTGACGCCCGAAATGCCCAAAACAATTTTATCTCCTTTTTTGACATCGCGGAATTTTTTTACCGCAGCTTTATTACCATCGATAACGATAACACCATCCATACGCATCTTTTCAACCGTAATCCAGTTGCCATTAATTCTGACCGAAGTTTCGTGATTGGTGGTGCTGTAAAAATTCGATGGTACCACTCCGTCAGCGGGAGCATCGCCAAGTTCAACGGTTTCTTCTTTACTGATATGGCAACCGATATTTGATAGCTTGAGCAAAATGGTGTTCATCGTTACCATATCATCAGCGAAGATTTTTATGCGCGCTTGGGAAAATTCGTCATTGGTTTTACCGATGGTAAAATCGAGAATTTCAAAAGAACCGCCATCGCTGATAATGGTATCAAAAATTTGACGCATTAGACCGGAATCAATTAAATGACCTTCGGTATAAACAATTTTTTCCCTTGGTGCCATAATAGATATATCGGAAAATTAAAGAAAAGTTATATTCCTAAGGTTTGAAAAATGTAAAATAGTATTTATATTATAAATATGGTTATAGAATGGGGAAAACCGGAAACAGAAAAAGTTTTTTTAATCGGTTTGGCAAAAAATTCACGTCAGCGGCAAGAAGTAGAAATGTCTTTGGAAGAGCTTGCTCGCTTAACTTTATCCGCCGGGGCGAAAGTAATCGGACAATATATACAAGTCAGACCCAAGCCGAATCCGGCGTTTTATATCGGTACCGGATTAGTAGCTAAACTAAAAGAAGCCTTGGTTGAAAAAAACGGCAACTGCGTTATCTTCGATGATGCCCTCAGCCCGGCACAGCAGAGAAACCTTGAAAAAGAATTGAACACCAAAGTGATTGATCGACCGATTTTAATACTGGATATTTTTGCCACGCGCGCCAGGACAAAAGCGGCAAAATTACAGGTGGAGTTGGCCCAATTGGAGTACACCCTGCCTCGTTTGACCGGTGCTTGGGTACATTTCTCTCGTCAATACGGAGGCATTGGGGCTAAAGGTCCCGGGGAAACGCAGTTGGAAATCGACCGTCGGCAAATCCGAACCAGAATAGCTCACCTTAAGGAAAAGCTGAAAAAGTTAAGCAACCAGCGTTCTGTCCAACGCAAAAAAAGACAGAATCTGTTTAAAATAGCTTTAGTCGGTTATACCAATGCCGGTAAATCCACTTTGTTTAATTTACTTACCAAATCACAAGTAAGCACCATGGATAAGCTGTTTACTACTCTTGATTCTACCACCCGGGTGATGTCTTCGGGCTATCCGTGTACCGTGGTATTTTCCGATACGGTGGGCTTTATTAAAAAATTACCTCATCAATTGGTGGCGTCTTTTAAATCAACTCTGGAGGAAGTAAGTTTAGCTGATTTGCTTCTGCTGGTGGTTGACAGCTCCCAGCCCAATTATCAACAAAGAATAGCATATACTCATCAAGTGCTTTCAGAGATTGAGGCTTCAACCATACCTTATTTCTTGGTATACAATAAAATAGATTCCTGTGACGGATTTTACCCTGAAAATAATAACCATGATAAAACATTTTATATCTCGGCAAAATTCCGTCAGGGTATCAATGCCTTACAGGCGGAAATCATTGCCTATTCCCATTACTTGCAAAAGCAAAAAAATGATTTTAAGAGCTAAACATTTTTCGATTATAAGACGATAAGAATTAAAGAGGTAAAAAATTTATGGCAAAATCAATTCTTATTGTAGATGATAACCCGAACATGTCGTCTCTTCTGATGGAGATGCTGGAAGTATTTGATTATGAATCGGTACGCGCTTCCGATGGACAAGATGCTTTGGAAAAAATGGAAAGTAGTAAATTTTCCATGGTCATTACCGATATGCGCATGCCCAATATGACCGGTTTGGAACTATTGGAAAAAATAAAAGAAAAACATCCGAAATTACCGGTAGTATTAATCTCCGGTTATTCCGTTGATAATGGCGGGTTTGAAGACAATAAGATAAAGCCGGATGGTTTTTTAGCCAAACCGTTCATGATGTCCGATATTGAAAAGCTCCTCAATTCTTTACTTTAATACAAAAAAATTGCGCTCACCCCTTTTTTTTAATATCATTAAAATTAAATAACGTTTGATTTTTGGAATCGGGATAACTTTGCGCCAGATATTAAAGAAATCACAGCTTTTTTCCGGGTTTGATGACCAATCACTGGAGGAAATATTGCTTTCGGTATCGAAAAAGACGGTTGCCAAAGGTGAAATAATATTCTATGAAAGAGATATCGCTACTTCGTTTTATATCGTTGGTTCCGGAAAAGTGAAAGTGTTTAAACTCTCTCCCGAAGGGAAAGAACAAATTTTGATGATTGCCAATCCCGGAGATTCCTTTGCCGAAGCGGCTTTGTTTGCGATAGGGAAATATCCGGCTTCCGCTCAAGCTTTGGAAGATTCCACCGTAGTCGTTTTTAACCGTGACCGTTTTGTCGGCTTGGTTGAGCGCAATCCTCATATCGCTTTGAATTTAATTGCTCGTTTAGCTACTTTGTTGCATAAACTCAATCGCTTGGTGGAAGATTTGTCTCTTACCGATATCACTACCCGCTTGGCATATTATCTGGTGCAGCTTATCGAAGAAAAACCAACGGTCGAAGAGCCGATTAAGTTAACTCTTGCGGAAAAAAAGTTGGTTTTAGCGTCGCAATTGGGTACCATACCGGAAACCTTATCGCGTTCTTTGGCTAAATTGACCAAAGAGAAAATAATTTCCGTAGATGGTTCTCACATTGAAGTCCGTAATCTCAAACGCCTGAAACAACTGGCTGGTGTTTTATAAATATTCTGTTCTAAGTGAAAAAAAACTGACAAATCTTTTTATTCCCCTTGTTGACAATAAGCTGAATGATATTTTATTATTTATAAGATGCCTTTTAGAATTGTCATAACCGGTGCACCGGCGGCAGCCAAGACGAAATTTATAGAGCGGCTCAAAAGTCATTCCTCGTTTTCAGATTTTATTTTCTTTAACGAGTTAGCACGCCAACTGCTTGAAGAACACCCGGAATATAGAAATTTTCCCCGCTTATGGCATCAAGAAATTTACCAAAAACAAGTAGCCAGAGAACAAGCGGCGCGTGAGAAATCTTTTATCACCGACCGGGGAACGGTTGATGCTTTCGCTTTTCATCCCCATACTCTTGAAGATGTAAAAACCACTTTGGAAAAAGAATACCGACGTTATGATGCTGTTATCCAATTGGGCACTACCGCATCATTAGGAGAAGCGTACTATATTGGTGATGAGATAAGAAAAGAAGGTATCACCGACGCTTTGATAATCGAAGAAAAGTTAAAACAGGTGTGGCGGAAACATCCTCATTATTATTTTATAAAGGCAGAAACGGATTTG
>JAADHM010000074.1 GCA_013151855.1 FCB group bacterium
GAGGGTAATCCCTTGAATTACAAAGACGATATCGATATCGTCGTTTTTCGAGAAAATACCGAAGGTTTGTATGCCGGTATTGAGTTTTATCCTTTGCCCGATGAAGTCCGTGAAGTGATGAAAAAAAATAATGCCAAAATGGCGCGTTTTGATGCGGTTGCCAAAGAAGATATAGCTATCTCTTTACGAGTTATTACCCGTCAAGCCTGTCGCAATATTGTTACCGATGCTTTCGAGTTTGCTAAAAAAACCGGAAGAAAATCCGTAACCGTGGT
The DNA here is from genome assembly GCA_013151855.1 of FCB group bacterium. GTDB lineage: Bacteria > Zixibacteria > MSB-5A5 > GN15 > FEB-12 > JAADHM01. The sequence goes on from JAADHM010000074.1 coordinate 276, forward strand.
GGAAAAACCGAATGTAATCAGAGAAACATCAGGGCTGATGGTGCGAACTGCCAGAGAAATAGCTAAAAATTATCCTGAAATTGAATTGTGGGAAACCAACATTGATGCTATGTGTATGTGGTTGGTCAAAAATCCCTCGACCTATTCCGTGTTGGTCACTTCTAATTTGTTCGGTGATGTTGTCTCCGACCTTTGCGCTCAATTGGTGGGCGGCTTGGGATTTGCCTCTTCCGGTAATATCGGTGATAATTATGCTGTCTTTGAACCCACGCACGGCTCCGCTCCCAAATATGCGGGGCAATATAAAGTGAATCCCATGGCGATGCTTTTGACTACTAAAATGATGTTAGACTGGTTGGGTGAAACCGAAAGCGCTAACGCTTTGGAAAAGGCTATTGCGGAAGTTATTAAAGAAGGCAAGGTGCGTACTTACGATATGGGTGGGAACAACACCACTTTGGAAGTTGCTCAAGCGGTAGCTGACAAATTGTAAGGCTTTAAAGCACAAAAAATAAAAATACTTACAAACCTTTATAAATTTTAGTCCCCTTTTTTATTTATTTTTTCGATAATCAGAGTTCTTGCTTTTTGTAATGCTATACCGCGATGGGAGATGAGGTTCTTTTCTTCCATGCTCATTTCTGAAAAACGTTTATTTTTCGGTGGGTAATAAAAAACGGGATCATACCCAAAACCGTTATTACTCATCATATCTTCGGTAATATATCCTTCGGCGACCCCTTCCACGGTGTCGATTTTTTTATCCGTTCCCCAGTAGATAGCAATAACGCAGCGAAAACGGGCGGTTCTTTTTTCTTGGGGGACTCCCTTAAGCGCTTCTAATAATTTGCGGTTGTTGTCGGCATAGGTTGCTTTTTCACCGGCATAACGCGAGGAAAAAACTCCGGGGGCACCGTTTAAAAAATCAACTTCCAATCCGCTGTCATCGGCAAGAGCGGGCAGGTTGGTAAATTTTGCGATTTCTTGGGCTTTGAGAATGGCGTTTTCTTCGAGGGTGGCGCCGGTTTCCTCGACATCGGGAAACTCGAGGAAATCATTGCGGGTCAAGATGGTAATAGGCAAGTCATCGAGAAGATATTTTATTTCTTTTATTTTATCTTCGTTATTGGTGGCAAGGACAAGTTGCATGTTATATCCATTTCTTATTTATTAATTTATATTTTCAATATTATTTTCATCAATTTCCCAATTTAAGGGATTATTTTAAGTTAAGTCAAATCTTGGTCGCTTTGCGAGTGTGACCTGACTTTTTTATAACGGTCAAATATGACCTAACCCATTTGTCATTCCCGTGAAAACGGGAATCTCTTTTAGATTCCTGCTTGCGCAGGAATGACACTCAGGTCACTCCCCTTCGGGGCAAGACCCGACAGAACAATGAGTCACACCCTTTCAAGGCAAGATATGACAGAACAATAAGCTCCTCATTCGCTATCTTTATAAATTCATCTTTTTGCTTTATTTAGTAAGTCTTCTTTTATAATTAAATCTGACATAGATTCTCAATATTTACTGATGTCGACTCTGGTTATTTTTTGCACTTCTTGACCCAAGAAACGAGATGCAACCTTAGAGAACTTTTCCGGAACATCACTGACATAAAATTTATATTCACCCTGTACTCCCGGTCGTTGTGATGCTTTGGGATTCAACAGATTATTTTCTGTCATTTTTTGATATACGATGCGAGCGGTTTCTTCGCCGCTATCGATGAGAGTCACTTTTTTCCCCATCACATCCGTAATAACATCCTTTAATAAGGGATAATGGGTACAGCCCAAAACCAAGGTATCTACTTTTACATCGAGCATTGTTTGTAAATAATCTTGAGCTATAAGGTAAGTAGCCTCGCGGTCGATATAACCTTCTTCCACCAAAGGAACAAAAAGAGGACAAGCCAAGGAAAAGACTTTTATCTTAGGTTCAAAATTGTGGATAATTTTGGCATAAGCATTGGAATTGATAGTAGCGTGAGTGCCGATAACCCCAATCCTTCCCTTTTTGGTTTTTTCAATAGCGGCTTTTGCTCCCGGTTCAATAACCCCGATAGTTTCAATGGAGTAGCTTTGCTGGATTTCTTCAAGGGCTACCGATGATGCCGTATTACAGGCACTGATAATGAATTTTACGTTTTGGTCAATGAGAAAAGCAACATCCTGCGTGGTGAAGCTGATAATTATCTCTTTCGACCTCCCTCCATAAGGAGTACGACCAACATCACCAAAATAAATAATGTCTTCGTAAGGAAGAAATTTAATAATTTCTCTGAAAACCGTTAATCCTCCCACTCCCGAGTCAAATATTCCAATGGGAGCATCACTTTTTGTTAATTCGTTTTTATTCATAGTTCCCTCTATTGATTTTCATATTTTGCTTTGAATTTTTTAATGGCATTATATAGAGCGTTAGCCACTTCTTTTTGATATTTTTTACTTCTTAACAGTTTTTCTTCGTTCTTGTTGGAAATAAACCCCGTTTCCACCAGCACCGAAGGAGCATATACTTTATTCAACACAAAAAAGCCCGCTTGGTCAACCCCTCGAGCGGTAATATTTAACTTCCTCCGCAACTCCCGATCGACCATCATGGCCAAATCCTGTGACTCCGCTTGGAATTCGGTCATTATCATTTCGTTGAGAATATTTAGAATGGGATTTTCATATTCTATATTGTCGGGATCGGAGGAATAATTGTTATCACGGACTTGGTTACGGAGAAAAGCGCTGTTTTCAAATTGAGCTACCGCTCGGGCGGAATCATTTTTAGCCGGGGCGAGAAAAAATACATTCCAACCGCGCACATATTTTTTAAGCGAGGAATTGGCGTGAATGGAAAGGAACAAATCACAAGAGGCATTATTGGCAATATCAGCCCGTTGCTGAAGAGATACCGTTTTGTCTCTGTCACGGGTCATAATGACTTTGAATTGTTTGTCCTTGCGGATTAATTTTGCCAAATCTTTGGCTATTCTTAACGCTACATCTTTTTCCCGAGTGCCGTGGGGACCGATAGCGCCATAATCAATTCCACCATGCCCCGGGTCAATGACAATAACATCAATTTTCTTGTCCGGTCCAATATGGGGGGAACTGTCTTGCGGTTCCATCTCAAAGTTGATGTCGGCAATGGAGATTTGTATTCTCGGGGGATCGTTTTGTAATTTATGATGCCATTTTTTAATTTTTCTTTTCAAGCGAATCGATATTTGTGCTGTTCCTTCTTGCTGATATGTTTTCAAATTGTACATATAACGACGGTCTAAACGAGATTGAATCTGAGGAATATTGAGCATTCCTCCTCTTATGGTGACATTAATCCAATTCCCCTCGGTGACATAAACATCATAAGCCAAGGCACTGGTGAGAAATATCTCTATCAAGAGGCCGTTGGCTTTGGTGGAAACAGCCATATCGGTGACATTGAAATATTCAGAATCTAAACGAATGGTATTTGTCGACTTATCCCAGCTAATTTTCTGGTAAAATACTTGATCCATAAAGTGAATAAAGGTTTCCGCCGGAAGAAATATTTGCCCGTTTTCATACTTGACGGGATAGGTCATATTGAAAGTACTATCGTTGCGGTTGAAATAAGGGGAACCGATTACAAACATAAATTTATTGGTATCTTCCCGAAAACTTACTTCATGGCCGATTATTTGCCAATCCATAGTACCACCGATAATATCAGCCAATTCGGAAAAAGAAAAATAAGTGATGTTTTTTTCTTGAAAGGCGTGAATGTTTTCTGTCGTTCCGGAGATAGATACTTTAACCGTTTTAGCTATACTACTAACTGAAAAGAGCAAAAATAAAACGATGAGAACCGAAAATATTCGTATATTTGCTTTTATTCCAAACATCTAATAATCTTTCCTTAAAGCTCTTTTTATCCTTCTGTCAGATTCTTCTTTGGCGATAGCTTGTCGCTTATCATACTTTTTACGTCCCACGGCTAAAGCCAGTTCAATTTTTACGTATTGCCCTTTTAAATAAATAGCCAAAGGGATTAAAGTCATCCCTTTTTGTTCGGTTTGATTATATAATTTGCGTATTTCTCTTTTGTGTAATAGTAGTCTTCTGGGGCGTAAGGGGTCTATATGTTCTTGAGTAGCCATTTTATAGGGGGAGATGTGGAGATTTTTCAAAATTACCTGACCTTTTTCCACCACGGCATAGGCATCGGATAAATTGACCTGACCGTCTCGAATGGACTTAACTTCACTGCCCAGAAGCTCTATTCCAGCTTCGTAGGTGTTTTTTATTTCGAAGTTATGGCGAGCCTTACGATTACGGGCTATGTATTTTATGTTTTCAGCCTGTTTCATTATTCTT